>SKFY01000081.1 GCA_007117755.1 Candidatus Woesearchaeota archaeon
TTGGTCCAAGGGTTCTAGTATGTTTGTTGATAAAAATCCGATTTGGAAAAAATCATCAATATCAACATAACTATCCGGATGGTCAATTGCGTGATCGAAACTTCTAACTTGGTTAGGGTGTGTGTTTGTAACATCAATCCTATAATAAAGTCTTTCCGTGTCTTT
The DNA here is from genome assembly GCA_007117755.1 of Candidatus Woesearchaeota archaeon. GTDB lineage: Archaea > Nanobdellota > Nanobdellia > Woesearchaeales > 21-14-0-10-32-9 > SKIS01. The sequence goes on from SKFY01000081.1 coordinate 166, forward strand.
TATGTAAAAGTCTTCAGGTACTGTACACGTTCCTGTTACGCTATCATCATCTGGCGTTGCAGAACCTCCGGTGTTAGAACATATTAATTGGTCTTGATCACTTTCATCTCTATAGTACAAGTACCACATTATTTCTATTCTGGCATCACCATCATTAAAGTAAGAGCTGAATAAAACATTACTCCCGTCAGAAATTTCAACACCATTACCGCCTAGGAAAGGACTGAGTGCTTGTACCATAGTTAATGTTTGCTGAGCAGTTACTGAAGCAGATATTGAATTTTCAGTTCCTATTTCTTGTGCTAATCCTATTTGACAAGGCAACGTAGTACAATCTGTTGGGTTTGTTTCATACCATAACCCTGTGTTTAGAACAGCTTCTACATCCACTGTTATTTGTCTTTCTACTGATGTGTTGAAATTACCTGCTACGTCTTCACAACTAACACTCCAGTTGTAAACCCCGTTTTGTAAATTATAATTAATAGTATTAGTAGTATTCCTTGGAGGACTTGTTTGGTTAAGAACTGCTTGTCCGTTAATATTTAGAGAACAATAATTTATTGGTGAGTCATCATTAACTTCGTATTGGAATCCAATAACAGTAGAATCAGTTTCTACATGTTCATCAGGAGGGTTTATTAAGTCAATTGTTGGAGGCGTTTGCTCTATAATTATTGTCCTATTATTTATTGCAAAAACAGTTTCATCACCATCATCACATTCAACATTCCACAAATAAGTCCCTGGTCCTGAAAAAGTATAATTAAAGCTGTTAAATGAGGCGTTGATAATATTCGTACTAGTATTTTTAGCACTCCATCCACCATCATTTGTATATAATGAACATTCATCTATTATCGTACTTTCACTTGTCGGAACATAGACAAAAGTATTTGTTAATTGATTTGTAATAAAATTATTATTAGGACTTTCTAATACGACTGAGAAGTCTCCTGGTTCAGTATAGTTTAGGGTGTATGTTATTTCACTTATACTTATTTCTATAAGCGCATCTCTTGTAGACTTACCAGGTGTGGAAAAGGTAAAGTCTGCTTCTAAGTATACATAGTAAGTACAGTGACTTGGCCAGTTATCACAATTATCATCGTTAAACGCGAGAGCGCCAGTTTCATCAAAATCGTCTTTCACCCAGTTAAAAGTAGTACTTGAAGTAGATGATCCTGAGCCTATCAATACTTCGTTTCCGTTTCCAAAAACATCATCTTTATCCAGATACCCTGCTTGAGATCCAGACACAGGTGTTCCATCTGTTGTTATTGTTAAATCAACAACATATTCTATTTCATCTAAGAAAAACGAAACTGCTCCACTAGGTATATCTATTGTGAATTCACAATACACATCACAACCTATAGTTTCTCCAGGGGAATCTGTTACTGAATCAACACAACTACAATCAAAAGTATCATTAGTCTCGGTAAACAAAGGATCTTCCGGTGTTATCATAAAAGTATATTCTTCACCAGGAGTTATACTCCTAACTCTTTCCCACGAACCCCAACAAGTTCTTGTTGTGAAATTATAATCTTTACACATATACAAAGAGTCTCCTTGTGCAGTCGCAGTTACCTTAGCATCTGTAAAGTCAGCAGTAGTAGGATCTATCGCGAAACTCCTAACCCCTCTAAGGTTATTAACATTTATAGGAGTTTCAATCTCGTCAAGACCAATATTAGTGTTACTATTTATTGACAATCCTCTTATCTCTATTTTATTAATAGAAGGTATAGGCTGATCCAATTGGAACACTCTTCCTCTAAAACTCCCTCTTTCTAAACCAGGATGTTGTCTTATAGTATTAAAAGGAGTTCTTAAATTAAAAAAAGAAGAAGCTTCTTGAGAAGAAGTAACAGATTCAACAATTACATCAGACTCTTCAGTAAAGACTTCTTTTTCTATACTAAAGTTTTTTTGAGAAATAATTTTATTAGAACCTTTACGAACAAGCAAAATACTATACTCCCCTTCATTTTCGAGATTGAAAGCTAACGGGAAAAGTATATCACCAAAATAAACGTACTGATTTCCTTCATACCTTATCCATATCTCTACTTGCTCATTTAAAGGCTTATACTTGTAATAATCAGAACTTACATCAATCACTATATCATCAGAAACGAGATAGGACTCTTGCACTACTAACTCTAAATTTTCTAAGCCAGGATTCTGTTGACCAGCAGAAGAATTTATCAAAACTAAAAATAATAACATAGCTGAGGCTATTATTGGAACTAGCATACTCCTTCCTGATTTATAATACCCCTTCCCCATTTTTATATTATTATAAGCTCTTTATTTGTTTCTGGCTTACTAAATCCCTTTATTTTTTTGTTATCACCTCTGACACGCTAATAACTTCTTCTTTTTGAGCATAATCCTAATTATTTGTTCTGTTTTCACCTGGTTGTGTTTGTTCAGCTTGACTACTTCCTTCTTGAGGAGCAGGATTGTTTTGATTAACAGAACTTGGTTGTTCTGATTGAGCACCTTCACTAGGCTGATTATTAGGCGGAGGATTTTGTACAGGTTGTTGTGTTTCTGCTTCTTCCTTTGGTGGTTGCTCCGACGACGGTGTCTGTGTTTGTTCAGTTTGTTTTTTATCTCGTTTAAAAAAGTCTTTCCAAGACTTTTTAGGCTTTAACGAAGCAGGAACTTCTTTACCTGCTTTCTCAGCTTCAAGTCCTAATTGTTGAATAGCGGAGTTAAGCACTGATTCCGTGTTACTCACTAATTTTTGGTATTTGCTAGTTATTGTATCCACGCTGTTTTTAGATCTTTCATCTAATAAGTTTATAACGTTCGTCGTGTGTTTTTCGAAGTCGTTAAATTTCTTTATATACTTGTTAAGTTCTTTCCTATCGGATTTGTCTTCTATTTTAACCCTTAATTTATCAACGTCTCCTTGTAATTTATCCATGCTTTTTTTCAAATCTTTAGTAACATCATTAAACCTGTCAAACTCTCCGAATTTCTTTTCAACTTCTATGAATATTGTTTCTACCTTGCTTCCTTGTCTTTGAACATTACCTTCTATTTTTTTAATATCAATCAATTCCTGCTTAATCTCATTATTCATCTTGACAAGCTGTTCTACTCCTTTAAAGAAATCCATTCTTTTCCTGATTTCTTTAACTTCACTCATCATATCTTTCATTAATGTTTCATTACTTTCAATATTAGCTTTCAAAGCTTCTGTTTTACCGTCTTGTTTTCTCACTTCACCCATTAATTTATCCGGCTCCACGCTTTCAACAACATCTATAGCTTTAGTAGCTGAGGCTTCTATGTTACCAACTGCTTTATTGGTATCCATAACCATTCCTCTTATCTCTCCTATTTCCTCGTTTATTTTTGTAAAGCGTTCATTAACTGCTTGTCTTTGTTCGTTTAAACCTTCGAGCTGGGCTTTTATTTTAGTCACTTCCATAGCTATCTTGGAATCTCCCATATCGTCTTCCTTTTTCTTAGTCGTGTCTTCTTGAGCTTCTGCTTGTTGTTGAGCTATGTTTTGTGATATTGCTTCTTCATCACTTAGCTTTTTCTTGAATAATCCGAACATTTTTTTACTAAACCTCTTCTTTTTTTTGTCTAATCTTTTTCTTTGGCAGCTTCTAATATTTCTTTTCTTAAGTCAATTTCTTCATAACTAATTGATTCTTCTAATTCTTTTTTAACTTCTTCTAACAATTCCATTGCGTGCTTATATGCAGATTCTTCTGCTGTAGCCGCGTAATATTTTATTTTTGGTATTGCATGTCTTAATTTTAAAGACGGTATAAAAACGTCTTTGCCTTGTCTTCTGTTTTCTGAAATAGCTGAGTATAAATCATCATATTGGTCTTTTAACGCGTCTAATTTTTTTTCTTCAGGAGTTATTTTAGCATTAGTTCTTTTTTTCAACTTGGTGGCTCTGTCATTTATCGCTTCTCCTTTGTCTAAGATTTTATCATCATATTCTTTTTCTGTTAAAGGGTTTTCTTGTCTTTTACTCAACTCTTCTTTTAACAAATCCCTAGCTTCTTCAGGGCTTTTCACATCTCTTAATTTGTTTGCTAATTCTTCTTCGTTAAAAACATATCTTATCCAATTCGAATAATCGTTTCTACTGTTTTGTTTATGAAAATAAAAAGTGTCAGTGTTAATTCCTTTAGCATATTTTTCAAACTCGTTAAGCAAGTCATTCATGCTTTTTATAACAGTTCCATCTCTTGATCTAAATTGCTTTTCAGTGGGTAAAATCATCTTATCACCTCACTAAGTTTTTGCTGATCAGTGGTTTGTCTCATTTGATTAGCCAAATCATTTTCTTTAAAAACGTGTTCTGTCCAGCTAGCAAAATCATTTTTTTGATTATTAACATGAGCGTCAAAAACTTCTTTAGGCATGGTTTTCAAAGCCTCTTTCAATTCTTTTAAGGAGTGTAAAACTTGTCCTGTTTCTAACCTGAAAAATTGATTACCCGGAGCAGGACTTTCTAATTTAGGATTGTTAGGAGTTTCTGCTGGGGCTTCGTTTTCTTTCTTAACATCCTCTTTTTTTGTTTCTGATTGTTCATTATTCTGAGGAGTACTTGTTTGGTTTTCACCACCACTGCTTTGTTGCGGAGGAGGATTATTTTTTGGCTTGGGTAATTTTTCTCCTTTCGCCCTCATATCTAACAGTTTTAACAATTCTTCTTTATTCTCAGCTTCTTGTATAAGAGTGGCTAATTCTTCGTCACCAACGGCGCTTCTTATCCAATCTGCAAAATCATTTTTCTCATTATTAACGTGTTTTTCATAATCAGGATCTTTCATAGCTTGTATCTCAGAATATAAATCTCTAGGATTAACTACTAACATACCATTTGTTAAGTTAAGTATTTTATCAGGAGGAACGTCTTTTTTGAAATTCGCACTAGGATCTTCTTTTTCCTCTCCTTTTTCGGTTCCTTCTTCCTTTTTTTCTTCTGACTCCGCTTTCTTCCTTTCTGCTTGTGCTTTTTTAATATCTGCTTTAATGTCTTCTTCAGAAACATATTGCTTCTCTAATTTTTTAGGTTGCTTACCAAGTTTATCCCAGAATTTCTTTATCCTAGGTTCTAAACCTTCTAAGTATATGTTAACCATGTTGAAATTTCCAGCTTTTACTTTATCAATAGCTAGTTTCATTTCTAATTTAAGATCGAATACGTCTTGCCCTGCTTCTTCTAATTGATCTAATTCATACATTAACTGATCTATTCTCTCATTATACTCGTTATACTTGTTAATTTCTTCATCACTCAGCCTCTCCACGCTATGAAGTATAGGTCTGAAAGTTACGAAGTAAGGACGACCTTTGTTATAAGCAGAATTCTGAACCATACCTGTACCTACGCTTGCCTTAACCAAGCTTTGTAACACTCCTTCTCCATACTTTGTTTTAATCCTATCAAGATCACCTTCATCTCTAGTTCTCATCTGAACTTCAGTGTTAATATTAGCTTTAATTTGTCCTACGAAGTCCGCAAGTACCTGAGATATTAGCATAACACCTATACCCCATTTCCTGAACTCCCTACAAGCTCTTTCTATTTGTAAAAATCCTTCCCCGCTACCCCCGAATTTAGGTAATAACCTGTGAACCTCGTCGTAAACCAGACAAATCTTTAGAGGTTCGGATTCTTCAAAATTAGCCTTAAACACTTGCCTTACTGTGTTAGCAACGAAGATATCCATGTCTTTAGGATCTAACTTGTGTAATGCGAAAACTTGTATTTCTCCCGGCTTAGCATACTTTCTTATGTCTATTAACTCCCTAGGATTGTCTATCTGTCTTATGTTACCTGTGAAAGGACGCGCTTCTTTCTCTTTCATGCCAAAACTAGGGTATAAACTAAACAATCCTTTATTAGTTAATTTTCTTAAATAACCAGTCCATTGAGCAGTAGGATCGAAAACTATCACCGCAGTGTCTTTCATCAACATTTCTTCAATAATTACTTGTGCACTGAAACTTTTACCACCTCCCGTACTACCCGCTACTATCGTGTGTGTTTTGAAATTTTCAAGAGTCATGTACGTTTTATGATCTGTTTCAGCGATTTTACCTACGAAAGCACTCCTCGGACCTGGCTTAGGTAACTCTTTGTAATTAACACTTAAATGATATTTCTTATTAGCTTCAATTCTTCTCCTAATGATTATTATCGCGACTATTAAAAAAGTTAATCCTGCTAATAACAAAGCAGCTTGCCAAACTCTTATAACACCGAATATCATGTATTGATAGAAAGGCAGAGAAACTTGGAAGACATGACTACTAGTAGCGGTCATGTCTAAATAATTAGCTGTTGTCCTAATAACATATTCCCCAGGGGGTAAAGTAGGTGGTAATTCAGCTCTTTTCACTAAAGACATACTCGTTCTTAAAAAAATGTTTCCTGAATCTGTCCAAATAGTTTCTGTACCTTCAGAATTTTGTATTGTATAAAACAAACTTATAGGATATTCTCTATCAGTTAATAGATTGGTCAAATCCGTTCTGAAACTTATCCTATTACCAGGGTAAATATTCCTATCAGACATGGTAGTTCCTATTAACAAAGCTTGAACAGGCATTCTTTCTCTATCAACCACTTCCAATTCAAGAATTATTTCTTCTTCTATTCCCCCACTTAAAATTATGGAGCCATTATATGTTCCTAGAGGTCTTCTTCCGAACATTGTAATAGTTACGTTACCCTGACCCCTCGCGGGTATGACTAAAGATTCTCTATCTAAAGAAGAAATGGTTTCCGCATCTCCTTCTAACTCAAAATCTATTCTTGTTTGGGTATTCCTAAAATTAACTATGGTTATAACTTCTTGCGCGAATTCTCCTTCTCTAATCTGTTTAGATATCTTCCTAAAAGTAATCCAGTAATCTTCAGCATCTATAACTTCAGGAGCTTCTGGCCTCGGATCTACTTGGCCAGGACCCACCCCGTCATCTGGGAAAGGTTGAAAATCCGGGCCTATGTCTGTAAAGTCTGAAGGAGGTAAATCTTCTTCTAATATTATATTATGTATAGTGGTTTCGTCTTCTTCTATTAAAACATCTGCTATGTAAGTTTTATAGCCTTCTCTTACTGTAAACAATGTTCTGTTACCCACATCTGTTGAAAAATTATAAAACCCTACTTCGTTACTAACTCCTGAAAATCTTCCAACAGTAACTATAACTCCTTGTATAGGATTACCAGAAATATCTGTTACCACACCTTCTATTCTTCCAAAAACACCTTCTTCCTCGTCTCCTTCGGGACAAACCACGAAAGGATCTAAAAATAAAGTATAATCCATAACTTGTTCATCTTCTATAGGTACAAGCATTTGATAATTATAGAAACGATCATTAAAACCAGATACTAAACTAGATTTTATCCAAGTTACGATTATAAAATTATCGTTGGCATCAACTAAAGCACCTGCCTGGAAATAACCTTCTTGGGTATTACTTCCTACCCTAGTCTCGACAGCAGGAATGTTATTAATTTGATTACCTCCTAAAGTTATACTCATAGTTTCTGTAAAAGTATTAGTAGCTGATTCGTAGTGAGTAGAATCTATACCTATAAAATCATCTATTTGTTGAATCGTAGCTGGTTGTAAAGTACTTATACTTACTTGATTTTCAGGTACTGGACTGGCAAATAAAAGCGTGTCGCCGTCACTATTTAAACACTCGAAAAAGACGTTTGCTTCAGTCATGCTACCAGGGTCAATGGTGAATAGCCAAGGTTGGATTTGGCCTACTCCGAACGCTGCTCCGTATATACCTGCCCAGTTAAAAGTAGGTTCTTGATGTTCTAACCTTATACCATATATTCTTCCGCCTAAACCTTCGTGAAAAGCGACTAATCCTGTATAATCTGATATGAATAATATTGTTAAGATGCTTAAAATAGTTATTACTAGTATCACTACTTTTTTCTTATAATTTAATTTTTTAGTAAGTTGTGAATCCGCCATTTTTTTTTCTTAATTAAAAATTAAAGGTTTCTGTTGTTGTATAATCTTAACCAAGTCTCTTATGTTGGTTTCTACATTTTTCTTATCTTTATTATCGAAGCCGTCATAAACTTCGATTATTTCGTTATATTTAGTGATGACTTCTTTATCGGGTAAAATATTAAGTTCTTTGATCAAAGCATTGATTTTTTTAATCAAGAAAGACTTGTTTAATTCTGAGTATACTTGCATGGCTGCTTCATACACTTCTTTTTTAACTTTAGAATTACTCTGCTCATAATTGTATTTAACTTCTTTAAAAATAAAATTTGCTCTTTCTAAATTATCCGCGTCTATATAATCTTGAGCGTCATTTATTAACAAATTAATTTTTTGTATTTGTTTCTTGGAACCTAAGGAAGTTATACGTACAAATAATTTCTTAAAATCAAATACGTGTATTAAAACAGCTATTATTAGTATTAAAAGAATTATTAAAGTCCATATAGGCGCGTCTAAATTAGTTTGTATACTCGTAACCATTCCTGTGAATACATTATCTGTTCTTATCCTAGTGGCTGTTGAAGCTGAAGAAGTCGTGACGGCTGACATGACTATTGTTTTTATTTCTTCACCGTCACTTATTTGGATGTGGTTCGGAAAATAATAAGTTATGTTATCTTCCGCGCCTAGTTTTATCAAAGGATTGTTTTTTATTATCTCTGCTTCTTGAAAGAATACTATATCGTTTGCATTCACGCCGAATCCTGAAGGTATTTTTTCAAGTAAAAAGTCTGTTCTGTCTAGCTTTTCTTTATATTCTATTTCTTTATGTATTATAGTTATTTCTTCCGATCTCCCGTCTAAATAAGTTATTTCTGATAATAATATTTGTGTCTTCACCACTATTTTATTTTGTAAACTATTTAGTTTATTAATGTCTAATCTACCATCAATATTTTTTTCTTCATTATACTCTTCTGCTATTTCCTTTATTGAATCTTCATCAGGATAATCTATAAAAGTTTTAGAATCTAAGGTTTTAATACTATTAGCTGTTTTTCTTTCTAAATCGAGAATGTTCTGAGTGTACTCTCTTATTTTTTCATCAATTTCTCCTTGTGTTAAATCTCTTCTAAAGGCCATGCTATTGATGTCCCTCATGTTCCTGTCAAAATCTCTTAAAGCCCTTCTTAATTTTTCATGAAGATCCAGTGCTTTAGCAGATTTTTCGTCTTCATAAGATAATTGGTTCATACTATCCCTAGCGTCTTCTAAAGATTGTCTTATCTTACCAGCATCAAACACGTCACTAGTCATAGACACACTACTAGTTCTTATTTCAAAATTAGTATTTCCTGAAGAATACATGTTTTGTTCTTCAGAACATTCAACTCTCCATTTATAGTTACCTGGTTCTAAATTTTTTGTGTGACTTATTTTTTCTTCATCTTGAACTTGATAGCTTTCTAATTCTTCAAACCATTCACTGTTTTCTTCCGCTAAGTATATTTTACAAATCGCTGTAGATGAAGGATTTATTTCAGCTTCAAAAACCACTCTGGATGTTGTGAGTACAGAGTTTTCTTCAGGGCTTATTATATTTATATCGTTAGAGGAGGTTGTTGAAGTTGTTTGGGATTGTGTTCTTCTTTCAAGTTCTATAGTTACTTCTTTATCCCTGTCTAATCTTACTTCGTCTCTGTATCTTATGTAAGGGTTGTGTATTATTTCTAAATCATAATCGTCTTCAAAAAGCTCTGTGGTTATTCTTCCTTGGGAATTAGTATAAAATAATTCGTCGTTAATTAAAACCTCTACGTTTTCTAAAGAATTGCCTGTGTCTTTAGCTTTTACTAATATGTCTAATTCGTATTTGTTTTTCACATCAACGTCTATTTCTTTAATTTGTATGTTTCCTTTATCGTCTTTTACTTCGACTATTATTTCGTAAGTGCCTGTGTCTTCAAATTCTTTTTTTAGCTCTTGTCCTTTTACTTCTTGCCATCCATCGTCTAATTTCCATGTGTATGTGTATGGGCTGAAGCCATATCTGGCTTCTGCTTTTAATTTTAATTCTTGGTCTGGTTCTACTATTTTTTCGCCTAAAATCCTTATGTCTATGTTATTTATTACTTCGTAAAAAATTATTTCTTCTCTTGTTAAGTTTTTAAAAGTCATAATTGTTTTAACACAATAAACTCCTTCTTCGTCAGTGTATATTTCTCCTTGTAATTCATTCGTGTTCTTTTGTTCTAGAGGTATTGAAGGAGGTGTGCATCCAGGTCCTAGTACTCTAGTAGTAAAATTAGCTTGGGATGGTCCTTCTATTTGGAATGTTCCTGATTCTCCTAATTCGTATTCTTCTTTACTGGTTTTTACTTCGAATTTTAATTTGTTAACAGTTACTTTTTTCGTTATGTTTTTTGATTGATAGTTCTGGGTTTCTTCATACTTTAAAGTAAGATTATATTCGCCGTGAGGAGGTGTTTCGTTTATAAAGATGGTTTTGTTGCTTGTTTGTATAACTTCTTTGTTTACTAAGAAAGTTATGTTTCCTTCTCCTTCTAGTAGTGTTGCGTTGACAAATATTTTTTCTGTTTCAGTCAGGTTTTTTTCGCTTATTTCAAAATGTAGTGAGGGTTTTTTCTTTTCTATGATTAAATAAAATGGTTTCGTAGTGGTTGTATTAGTATTGTTTTCTTTGGCTGTGAGGCTCCATTCGTGTATTCCTGCGTTTATGCCTGTAATGTTATATGTGAAAGTATTGTTTTCTAATTCTTTTTTTGGTATTGTTTGAGTATTGTTTTTTTCAAAGTTATGAGTAATATTTACAGATGTTATGTTTTTTGAATTGTTCCATATAGATGTGAAGTTGTATTGTCTGTCTGGTTCGAATACGTATTGGGTTTGGTTAAGTGGTTTTTTTTCTATTAGTATGTCTTTTTTTATCTCTTCGTGGTTGGTTAGTGCTTCGCTTAGTGTTGTTGAAAAGATTGTTAAAACTAGTATGAAAGTCATTATTATTACAGCGTTAGTTTTTATCTGGCTATTTTTCATCTTCTAGTTCTTTTAGGAATTTTTTTAGTTCATTTATTATCTGTTCTTTGTCAGAAGTTGGTTGTTCTTTTTGAGGGGGTGTTTCTTGTTTTAGTCTTTGAGTTACTTTTTCTCGTATTACGTCTCTTATTTGTTCTGATAGGTCTAAGTAGTGGTTTTCTTTTGCTAGTTCTTGTAATTCTTCTAGTAAAGATTTGGGTATTCTTATGCTAACTACTGTGTTCATTTGTTTTCCTCTTTTTGTTTTCTTGTACGTATTCTCTTAGTAGAACTCTTATTAGTTCAGAACGGGATTTGAAGAGGTTTTTTTCTAAGAGTTCGTCTATTTTTTTGGTGAGTTCGTCGGGGATTCTTACATTTATTATTTCTGCATCTTGCATGTTTTTTATAAATTAGCCTCTACAAATTTTGTATTACTATACACATGCCTTTTTATAAATGTTGCGTTTTTTACGTAGTTTTTTTGTTGTATAACTCTTTATTTGTAATACAAAAAAAATACAATAAGATTACAGAAACAAAAAAGTAATACATAATGACTACAAAAATATATTAAAAAAACTACAAAAAATTGTTTAGTTTTAAAAAATCAAAGGAGTGACAAAAACTTCCAACAAAGCCGCCACAAACAACAAAACAAGACTAAAAACCAACAAATCAACAGAATCCAAAAGAATCTTCTCAAAATTCTCAGAATTAAAATCATGCTTTATAACAGCAACACTAATAATACCACCCGCCAAAGCAGCAGTAAAATAAGCAAGTATCTCAGGAATACCATGAATAGAATACATAAGAAGACCAGTAGTAACAGTCTCCAAAGAAAAAATAAGCCTAGACAAACCTAAAAACTCAGCCGCCACCGACAAATTATTCCTTATAAAACTACCTATAGCCGCCGCGATAACACTAGCATTCCAAGTCAAAATAAAAATAGCCCCTGCCCCAAACAAAAAACTAAAAATAACACTCAAAACCAAAACCCTAACGTTATTAAAAAAAATATGAGAAAAACTAGCCCAAGCACCGCCAGTAACCATACCAGTATGAGGAGAACTATTCTGAATAGACAAAAAATTATCAAGCTGAGTCTCAAACAAAACAAACTTAACTTCTGAAGGAACAACAGCAAAAATCAAAGTCATACCCAAAACCATACCTATAAACAAAAAAATAAAAGCACGAAGAGCCTTAACATGCTCTTTCAAAAGCTTTTTTTCAGACTCATAAACAATATCCTTACCCTCCTCATATTTTATAATAGCATACATTATAGGAATAGCAGGAATAGCAGTAAAAAACACGAATAACAAACTAGGAGACGGACCTTGTAAAGAATAACTTAAAACCGCAGCGATGGCAGAAAAAAGAAAACCAAGCAATAACATAAAATAATATTTATTCTCAGCATTCTCAGGACTCGTCAAGCTTTCTAAAACCATAGTGAATAAAGAAAATAAAAAAAAGATTATAAATATTTATCTAAAAAAAAAGATAAAAAAAAGTTTTTTTTACTCGTCAGAGAAATCTTCTATTGAAAACTTCCAATCCTTCTCAGGAACAATACCAGTCTTATTAGCATATTCCCTAGCTAATAAATAAAAGATTAATCCTAAACTCTTCTTCCCTTTATTATTGCCTGGGATGACCAAATCAATATTATTAGTCTGATTATTAGTGTCACAAATAGCTATAACAGGAATCCCTATTTTAAGAGCGTCTTGCACAGCATTCCTATCAGGCCAAACATCAACAACAAGTATTATCTTAACTTCCATGAAATCCCTTAAAGCACTATTTGTTAAGATCCCAGGAGGATACCTACTCGCGAAGTACTTAACACCTGTGATTTCAGCAAATTTTTCAACAGCCATCCAGCCATTTTCTCTTCTACAAACCACTAAGATGTCTTCAGGCTTGTAATTTGACAATAAGTTACTAGCCATTTTTATTCTTTCATCTATTTGTTGAACATTCAAAACACTTAAACCGTCAGGCCTGGTTTTGTATATGAAATTCTCCATGTATTTAGTCCTGAATTTAGTTCCTATATGAACACCAGATTTTAAGTATTCATCATTAGGAAGCAAAAGATTTTCTTCTTCACTCATTTTAATTCTTTTAATCCTCCATAACCATTTATTTTCGTAACCAGACTGTTTTGATAAGAAAACACGTCATGATTTTTATTACCTCACACGACTTTCTTACAACAAATCCGTAGTTGTAAGTTCGGTTATAAGCCAAAGGAAAACATTAATGATTTATAAAAGTATTCCTATGAGGAAAAAAAAGGTGTGGAAGGGCTTAGACACGACAATATTTATTCTTTTATGGCTTCATATTTTTCTAACACGCTATGAACCGCTCCTAAACTAGTGAGTTCTGACTTGTACAATTTTATGTCTTTAACTAAGAATTTGAAATTTATTTCTTTTTTCATTAAAAAACTTATTATTTTTTTAACATCTACTTTATTTAAACGAGCTACGGTGATATGAGGGGTGAAATTTTCTTTCTTTATCCAATTTTTCAAATCGTTTAAGTGATTGTTTTTTTCAACGCCAAACCATAAAACCCTTGGATTAGAAATATTAGGGAAAAAGCCAAAACCTTTGATAGTTATGTAGAAAGGGTTGAACTTGATTTTTTTTAATTTCTCACGAATAATAAAAGGATCCTCGTCTTTATAAAAAGAAAGAGTTAAATGAATACTGTCAGGATTAATTTTTTTTAAGCCAGGCATGTCTAAAGGCTTAAGAATTTTTTCAATCTCATTTTTTAAAGATGAAGGAATGTCAATAGCCGTAAACAACCTCATAATAAATAATAAGAAAAAAAGTTTTTATAAAACTTTTCAATCTTCACCAAAGTCTTCAGAGAATTTAGATTCATCCAATTTTTCTAATAATTCTTCATCTTCATCTTTAGCTTTTTTAGCAACGTCAGGCTTAGCATCATTCGCAAGAGCTTTTTCTTTTCTACCTACTACTTCAGCAAAACCCATTTTTGGCAAGACTTTGTTAACTTTTACCCTGACATGTTCTCCTTTTTTAACATCAGGTATAAACAGTACGAAACCTCCAACCCTGGCTATCCCGTCTCCTTTCTCACCAATATTGTCTATCTTTACATCAACATGTTCGCCTTCACTTACAGGCGGATTCATATTATTTTTTTGTTGCATTTCTATATTTCACCTATTCCATAAACAAAAAAAATAAAGAGTGTGTGATTATCACTTACTTTTTCTTTATTTGATTGCTTATAAAAAAAGCTAGTGTAGAGTCTGGTTTAAATATTTTATTAGTCCAAGCCATAAAATAAGTTCTTTGTGGTTTTTAAGCATCTTCTAAACCGTCTTCCTTCACGATAAATACGCTTTCAGCATCAGGCAGATTAGGACTATCCACTAACTTAGCAACCCTAGTATTCTTTTTTCCTCTTCTAAGATAAACTCTGAAAGTGCTATTATGACCTACTATGTGCCCACCTATTGCTTCTGTAGGGTCTCCGAAGAAAGCATCAGGTTTAGCCATGACTTGATTAGTAACGTATACACATACATTATACTTGTCAGCTAGTAAAGAAAGAGTTCTCATGTGTTTGTTCAGTTTTTGTTGTCTTTCAGCCAAGGTACCTCTGCCTATAAATTCTGCTCTGAAATGAGCTGTTAATGAATCAACTATTACTACTTTGACTTTTTCTCCTTCTTTGATAAGGTCTTCTACTTTTTCAGCTAGTAAAGTTTGATGATCGGAATTATACGCCCTGGCTACTTTTATGTTGTTTAAGGTTTTATCAGGATCTAAACCTTTGCCTTTAGCGAATTGTATAATCCTGTCAGGCCTGAAAGTGTTTTCTGTGTCTATATACACACATACAGCGTCTTCATCTTCTACTTGAGCATTCACGGCTAAAGCATGTCCTATCTGTGTTTTTCCACTTCCATACTGGCCAAAACATTCTATTATAGCTCCTGTTTCGAATCCTCCACCCATCATTTGATTGAAAGATTCGCTTCCTGTTTTTATCTTGATAATTTCTTCTCTTTTTTTCATTATATCAGTGCCTGATTGAAAACCCATGTCTAGGGCTGCTCTGGCTGCTTGTATCATTTTCCTAGCGACTGCGTCGCTGACTCCTGACGCGTCACTCAGGTTCCCTACCGTGCTCACAGCTACACTCATTAAATCGTCATAACCCGCCGCTATTAATTTGTCAGCTGTTGCCGCGCCGACGCCTGGCAAGTCTAGTATTCCTTGATTACTCATCTTTATCACCGTCTGTTTCTTCTTTTAGTATTGCGTATTCGTAAGCTTTCGTGAGTACTAATCTGGCTTTTGGCAAATCACTTATTCTTAGAGTATTGGTTGTTTGCCAGTTATTTTCTTTATCGACATAATTTTTTTCGAAAGAAATTGTTCTAAAGCTTGTTTTTTTTCCTTGATCGTCTTCTCTGTGGTTAAGCCATATCGTTGCTGTTACGCTTCCCGCCCTGAATTTTTTTTCAGGATGTTTTTTTCCTAATACGTCTGAGATAGATGGGACTTTTTCATCTATTCTGCCTGCTTCATCTATTTTTTTCATTTTTTCATCACCTTTTGCTTGTCGCGTTTTATTTCAACACATAAAAAAAAGTATTTATGTGTGGGACAAGAATAAGTAAGATTGCTTGTTTTAAATATGTTTTCTGAGTGCTTGTCCAGTGCTTTTTCCGGTAAAACATAAATAATCGAAACGTTTACGTTATTTTTATGAATATACTTAGTATGGATAAAAAACAGGGTTTTGTTAAAGTAAAAATAACAGATTCTGAGGATTTGTTTTACTTAGAACAAGTAATTCAAGAGAATGACTTAGTTAGTGGAAGCTCTGAGAGAAAGATTAAGATTGGTGAAGAGCCTAACGTTAAAGTCGTCAGGAAAAAGTTTTTTCTGAAAATAAGTGTTGAAAAAAAAGAGTATGATCCTGGTAGGGTTTTAAGAGTTTCTGGTAAAGTTGTTGAAGGTCCTGAAGAAGTAACCACTGGTAGTTATCATACTTTTAATTTGGAAGAAGGAGAAGTTGTTAATATTGAAAAAGAATGGTCTGATTATGATTTGAACAAGTTAGAAGAATCCACTCGGAAGAAAAGCACAGCTTTACTTGTTGTTTTTGATAGGGAACAAGCAAATTTTGCTGAGTTAAAAAATAATACTTACAATTTGTTAACCGGTATTAAAGGGAATGTTCAGAAAAAACAGTATAACACTAAAGAGTCTGATTTTTATAAAGAAATTGTTAAGGTTATTGAAGAGTATGACAGTAACAATTCTTATGATAATATTATTATTGCTAGTCCCTCTTTTTGGAAAGAATATCTTGTTGAAAAAATACCTTCTTCTTTAAAGAAAAAAATTAGTCTTGCAAGCGTTAGTGATAGCTCAGAAAATTCTTTTAATGAATTATTAAAAAGGGATGAGTTGGATAAAGCTTTGAAAGATTATAAAGTTAGTAATGAATTAGTGGAAGTTGAAAAAGTTTTAGAAGCTATTAGTAAGGACTTAGCCTGCTATGGTTTTGATGATTGTAAAGAAAAAATAAATTTAGGCAGTGTTAAAAAATTAGTGGTTTCTGATAATTTGTTTAAGAAGATGAAACTCGATAATAAGTATAAAGAATTAGAGACTTTAATTAAAACTTGTGAGAAGATGCAAACAGAAGTGCTTATTTGTTCTGGAAAAGAAAGCATGGAAAAAGTCGACGGATTAGGCGGGATATGCGGCATATTAAGATGGAAAGTTTAAAAGAAAGAGTTCTTCAAAAGAAAGAGTTGTCTGGTATCGATGATTCTTTTGTTGATAAGATAATTAAAGAAACTGTTAGTGAAAACAAAAAAGTTTACGAAGAGTTATTAGAAAAAAATTTTAATGAACGCAGTAAAGAATTTGATTTTTTATTAAAGCTAATCAGGAAGAAATTAAGAGTGTATCATGGTTCTTTCACAAAGGATTTTTTAAATGCTAATGAGAAAAAGAAATTTTTAGAAGATGTGAAGAAAGGTTTATCTCCTGAGAAAGATATTTTGAAAAGGCATCAGAGTACTTATGAGAGGCTTCCTTATTACGAGGACGTTTATAATTTATTAGAGGATGATAGTAAGGTTTTAGATCTTGGTTGTGGTTATAATCCTTTTTCTTATTTTTTAATTAGTGATAAGGATTTTTTATGTTCGGATATTAATGAAGAAGAAATTATTTTTATAAATAAATATTTTAAAATTAAAAAAATTAATGGTGAAGCATTACTGCAAGATCTTACTAGTGAAAAAGAATTAGAAAAAATAAAAAAAGTTTCAAAAAACAGAACTACTTTGTTGTTTAAAGTTTTAGACACCTTAGAGACTTTTGAGAGGAATTATTCTAAAAAATTACTAAATAGTATTTCTAGCGATAAAATAATTGTGAGTTTTCCACTTAAAAGCCTAGGTGGCAAAAA
>SKFY01000041.1 GCA_007117755.1 Candidatus Woesearchaeota archaeon
ATGCTATTAAGAAAAGCACTGCCAAAATGAGTATTGAATAAAAAAAACCATCCATTATCTTTTAATGTTTTCTTCACACATTTATTAAATTTTTTAATTTAAGAGTACTCTTTATCAAATAATTCTTTTAAACGCTTAGCTTTTTTACTTCCAATAAGATCAATTTTTTTAAGTTCTTCTTCAGAAGCGTTAATCACGTTCTTTATCGTTTTGAATTTTTCCAGTAATGGCTTGGCTAATGTATTGCCTATTCCAGGCAAGCTACTGATTATGTATTCTTGCAGTTCTTTATCACTTAAAGGTTTTTGGCTGTGACTTTGAAATTGCACTCCTTCTTTTCTTTGCTCCCTACTAGCTATAACTCTTAAGAAATCAGCACTGTCTTTATAGTTTTTAGTTCTTATTATAGGTATGCCGTAGTTTATGCTTAAAGCAGCTATTATTCCTCTTATGGCGTTAGGATGTATTTGTCTTTGACCATAAAGGTCTTCTTCTCCTTGAAGTATTATGAAGGGTTTTTTGTACCTTTTCAGATCCCTTGCTTGACTTAATAATCTATTGTCTATTATTGAATCTACGAAGTCAGGCACGCTTTTAAACTCGACTACGACATCCTCACTTATTTGAAAATCTCCTATGCTTAATTGTTCTAAATCTATATCAACGTTTTGAGAGAGCAATTCTTTTAATAAAGAAGATCCTTTTTCTCTGTAATCTGCTTTTATCAAAACTTTTTCATAATCACTTATTGTTTTTTTCTCTTTCATATCAACAGGTCGTATTTTTTTACTTATACTGGCGAGTTCCCTATACATTTTTTTTTCTTTATGATGAGCAGTCCATCTGTAAGCTTCGTCACGGGTTTCTTTAGTTATTAACATTATTACTTTTCCTTTTTTTTGCCTGCCAGTCCTACCTCTTCTTTGCACAGTTCTTATAGCGCTAGGAACAGGTTCATAAAATATTACTAGATCAACTTCGGGTATGTCTAATCCTTCTTCGCCCACACTCGTTGCTAATAAGACGTTGAATTTGTTTTCTCCAAATTTCTTAATAGTTTCTTTTTGTTGCTTCTGACTCATACCACTGTTTTTTTTCTTAGCTTGGCCTACGAATATTTCAGATTTTACTTTTTCATCATCAAGCCTTTTTTTTATTTCAGAACCAGTGTCTCTGTATTGGCTGAATATTATTATTTTACTATCTTTTTTATTCGTGATTTGAGTCATTACGAGCTCTTGAACTTTGTCTAGTTTAGGATGCACAATTTTTTCTCTGTAAAGATTATTAGTTAGTATATGCGCAGATCTGAAATTAAGGTCTTTTACTAAGTTCTTAACAGCTTTCACCTTGGTAGTTTCGGCTTCGTCTTTTAACTTATTCAAATATTCAAGACAGCTATGCACTCCTTGCGTTTCAATCAGTTCTAAAGCGTGCTGAACTTTTAATGCTTCACTGATTAAACTTATGGTTTTTAGAACTTCAAAGTCTTTTTTATTTCTTAAATTAGTGTGTAACCCACTTAATAATTTTAACAAGTTAGTTTTGTTGTAATCACTTGGTTTGCCTGTTAAGTAACCTAGTTCTTTTGCAGCTCTTAATTTAGAAACATAACACATTTCTAAGAAATTCTTAACCCTTTTCATTCTTTCAGGAAGTTCTAGTTCTACGTAGTTAATACTAAGTTCTTTTATGTAAGGAAGTATTTCTTCATGGTCTTTAGTTCTGTATTCTATTTCTTCAATGAAAAGATTATTGGTCACTTCCTCTATTGTTTCTTTATCAGTACCGGGACTTGCTGTTAAAGCAGTTATTTTTTGATAATTAGATTGTTCAACGTATTTTTTAGCCAGGTAAACATATGCGTAGTTACCTGTTGCTCTGTGAGCTTCATCAATTACTAATAAAGAAGTGTTTTCAAAGTTAACTTTTCTTTTTATAACATCGTTTTCTAATCCTTGAGGAGTGCTTATTATTATTTGGTTTTGTTCCCAAGCGTCCTCTCTTTTTTTAGGTGTTATTGTTCCTGTTAGAAGAGTTATTTTTTTATCAGGGAATATTTTTTTAAAAGTTTCTTCGTGTTGTTGAGCAAGTGGCTTGGTAGGGCTGACTATGACTATTTTAGAATTTTCATAATTTTTTAACCGGTTCTGAGCAGTGAGTGCGGCTATCGCTGTTTTTCCTAAACCTGTGGGTAGAACTACCAAAGTATTTTTTTTAATGCAGGTCTCGACTATTTTTTCTTGATAGATTCTGGGTTTGAATTCTTCATTCATTTTTTTTATTTATTAAAGGGGTTGTTTTTTTGTTTAAAACTATTTTGTCTGTTTGTCCAATGAATACTTTTTTTTTAAAATAATTATTTGCTATATGGTAAATAATTGTGTTTTATCGCAACATATAAAATAAAAGGTTTCTTTTTAACCAATTAACATGTTAATTTCAAAAACTCTTTCTTTTTACAAACGTAAAGACGTTCAGAAAAAGATGATTGAACAAGCCAAAGACAAAGAGATCGCTGTCCAGTACAAAGATTTTTTTGGGAAACGACCAGACGTCTTAATTTACGAGAATGATATTTTACAATTCGCAAAGAAAAAAGCAACTAGCTTTCATTGTTCAGAAGAAATCTGGATCAATCCTTTAAGCTTAGGAGATTTAAAAAAAACAGAGATGGACGAGCTTCGCAAAGGATGGGATTTAATACTGGATATTGATTGTAAACACTTCGTTTATAGCAAACTAGCAACTCATTTACTAATAAGAATATTAAAAGACCAAGGAGTAAAGAGCATTACTTGCAAATTCAGCGGGAACAAAGGTTTTCACATAGCCGTGCCTTTTGAAGCTTTCCCCATTAAAATAAATAATGTCCTTGTTAAGACTCTCTTTCCCGAAGCACCCAGGAAGATAGCACGTTATTTGAAGGATAAACTAAAACCTTTACTTGAAAAAGCCATTTTAAAAGCCGAAAAAGGAGATATTAACAGAGTAGAAAAAAGAACAGGCATCCCATATGAAGAATTAATAGTTAAAGACGTGAATAACAAAGTAGAGGATAGAGGAATTTCTTTAGACACAGAGAAATTTTTAGAAATAGACACTATTTTAATCGCGAGTAGACACTTATACAGGATGCCCTATTCTTTCCATGAAAAAAGCGGTTTAGTCAGTGTACCAGTAGATATTAATAAAGTTTTAACATTCAAAAAAGAAATGGCGGAACCCGATAATGCCGAGTTAAAAAATCCTTTTTTAGACAGGGAGAAAGCAGAGAATACAGAATGCAAAGCTTTACTGATTAACGCATACGATTTTTATCCCGAACAGAAAAAAAAGGAAGGCGTGAAAGAATATTCTTTACCAGAAGAAGCAATACCAGAAGAGTATTTCCCCCCAACTATTTTGAACATATTAAAAGGATTGGAAGATGGCAAGAAAAGAGCAGTCTTTACATTAATTAACTTTTTCAAAGGAGTAGGCTGGACCCCGGACATGATAGAACAAAAAATTTATGAGTGGAATGAAAGAAATCCAGAACCTTTAAGAGAGGTTTATTTGAAAGGACAGTTGAAACAATTAAGAAAACAGAAAGATGCGATACCGCCTCATAATTACCCAACCACGGGAGATAATTATTATAATGATCTTAGGGTGTGGCAACCCGACGATTTAGAAAAAAAAGTTAAGAACCCAGTACAATACGCTAAGTTAAAATTTGAAAAGGAAACAAAGAAAAGAAAAGGAAGACCGCGCCTCACACCCGAACAAAAGGAGATGAGGAGGAAATACAGGGAGAAGAAAAAAAATGAGAAGAATAAATGAATACTCCACAGTGTTAGGGAGTGTTTTTAGCAATAAAAAATATTTTTATTTAACTGCTTTTTTGCTAATATTTTTCATAGTTTTATATATGGCTATTCCCATATTACTTACACCTAGTCATTCCCTAAGCTTTTTTTTCGAAATAACGGAGTGGTGGATGTGGCTAAGCATCTTCGGATTTTCTTTCTTGTTGAGTGTTTTACTTTCTTTACAATTTTATATATGGAAGAATTTGAAAAAAGTTAAAGGAGTGGGCTTGAGCACGGGACTATCCACTGTCTTCGCTTTTTTAATATCCCTGGCTTCCTGCGTAGCGTGTAGCGTGACTATACTTACTTTGATATTGCCATTGACAGGCTTACTATTTTTTAACGAGTATCTTTACTGGTTTTTACTACTAGGATTTTTTGTTTGTTTATTCGCCATACATTTTTCTATAAATGTTATTAATAAGAGGTGTGAGATTTGTGTTCAATAAGAAAGTCTTAGGCGCGGTATTAATAATTGCTTTGTTACTTAATCTTTTACTTTTTGCTTTAGGTATGATAAGTGTGTCTTTTTTTTGGCTGATAATCATTTTCGGCTTTATAATTTCAAATATTTTTTTTAAGAAATCTTAGTAAAGTATTTAAAGAAGTTTTAAGATTATGTGTTAGAGGTGATGTTTTAATATGAGAATTACATTAATATTATTGGTGGTTTCAGCCTTGTTTTTAATAGCATGCGATGTTGAGTCCCCAACAGGTCAACCAGGAGTAGTAGAGGAAGAAGTTTTTGAACCGACAGAAGAGTATTTCGACGCTAGTTATCAAGACGGGGTTTTAGTGTTGGAAGGGGCTGTTGAAAAACCAAGTCCTTGCCACAGAGTAAGATTCTTATACGGATTCGTAGAAAGAACTCCTAATACTTTAGTGCTTGATTACGATGTCTTACCACCGCCTGAAGGAGAGACGTGCGCCCAAGTCGTTAGCTACGAAGCTTTCAATTACGAAGCAGAGTATTTCGGAATTAAAGGAGCACAAGTCGTCAGCGATGGTAGTATAAAGTTCAGAAGGGTTTTTGATTAATAAAAAAACCTCTTATTTTTTTTCTTTACTTTTTAGTAGTACCATAATCGTAAGTTTTTTATAGTTGTTTATTTTAGTTATGTTATTATGAAAATTCCTAAGTGGCTTAAAACATTAGGTTTTGTAGGAGCTATGGGTTTGTCCTATGCAGGCAGCGCTGATGCTCAAAGTAGGGTTAGTGGTAAT
>SKFY01000095.1 GCA_007117755.1 Candidatus Woesearchaeota archaeon
TATAATCATCTTTTTGATTTTGAATTTCTTTATCTAAATTCTTCTTTAAATTTTCAAACTTTTTTAATTCTTCAACATCTTTTTTTACATTCTCAATTTCGTTCTTTACTTGTTTATGAATTTTCTTATATTCTTTTTTTATCTCTTCAAAATCAGCAGTTTCCTGACTTAACTTATTAATTGTGGATTCTATTTTTCTTCTGAATACATCTTTTTCAGATATTAATTTTTTACCAGCTTCAATAATTTCTTGTTTAGAACCTTCTACTTTTTCAAGAGTTATACCAAAAAAGCCATAGTTAATAGATACCCTGCCTTCTTGTTCTAAGAATTCAGCCCATTCTTTAATAGTGTCTTCACTAACACCTAATTCTTTAGCTGCAGAACTTAATTTAATCTTTTTTGATTCATAGACTAAATCAACTAATTTATCCACCCCTGTTTTTATATTCTTCATACTGTAAATACTTATGTTCCTCCTCCTTATAAAAGTTTTGTAATTACTCCAAAATTAACAATTTGTTGAGTGATTAGTATCCTGAAGACCATAATCTTCAATTCTGTCGTCAGTTAGTACTAAATATAAATCTTCAGAAACCATGTCAAAATCACAAACTTTATTACCAGTCAACTCATTAAAATACATATAGTCAACTTTTATCCTGTCTAAATAAATAGGGATGTCTTGATCAAACAAATCCCTTAAATAAACAATACTTTCTATACCGTATTCATGATTAGATAAATTATTCTCAAACCTTTGTAAAAAAGAAGGTGCTTTAGTAGAAGCTATGTAATAACCTTGTTCTATATGATCTTCTAAAACTTGCAAGTCTTCAAAAGATTGATTTTGTTCCCTAACTATGTTAGGAACTCTATTCTCAGTTTTTACACTGTACAAAGGATCTCTTAAGCCCTTTATGTTTATAATACTTGAAAACTCTTTTGTATAATTCCAAGAAGCGGTATCTTGAATATCAACCACAATTATGTTTATTAAAACGTCAAAATTAACATTCCAAGGATTAATATGAGATAAATTAACTTCCTTTACTTCATAATCAACCACCACACCTCTTAAATTCATTATTTCATTAACAGATGTAAAATATGCGTCAAGACTAGAATCATTCATTAAAATAGCAGAAACACCCTGAACAGTACCATTACTAAGAACCTCAGCCATTACAGAATCAGTATCAGAAAAAAAGGAACCAGTGGCAGCAACGTAATCTTCCATAGCTATAAAAGCTCTATAACCCCCTATTTTAATAACTCTGCCCATATCAGAATTAACATCTTTTATGAAATCATTCATAGCATAAATCATGCTACTTTCAACCCTTTGAATATTTTGATACTGAAAAGAGTTATGACTTAAAAAAATTATTAATAAAACAACTGTTAATAAACTCACAGTCAATATAAAAGCCATTCCTTTTTTATTCATACCCAAACCTCCAACCTCATTAAAACAGGACCCCATAAGAAAGGCACGTTTTCAAGAATAGTAGTGGTTACTTCCAAATCTAATTCATTAATATTAACAATTAACCTACCGTTAGAATTAGTATCTAATTGAGTCAATAAATCATACATAGCAACAGCATAAGTGTCATTTTCATTAAATTGTACATTACCGGGTTGATAAAAACATTCTTCTTCTCCTTCATAATCCGAAGGAACATTTATTATTTGTTGATCACCATCTTCAAAATCAACCGTCCAAGTACAACCTTCAGTTATTGTTTTAACGTCAGTTCTCATCGTGGCTGAAGGAATTAAAACTGTATAAATAAATTTATTATGCGCAGAGCAACTACTTTTGTTTTCTGGTGAGGAGCCAGTTCCTAAAACTAAAGAGTTTTGACCTTCATTCAACGTATTAACCGGTACTTGTATTTGGAAAGGATCTCCTAATCTAGGATAAGGAACATAGTAATCAGATAAGTTAAAAACAGTAACGCCATTAGACACTACCAAGTCCGACCATCTAGAACCTGAATAAGATGTTACTTTAGCATCCACTATTTCTAAACCTTCATATATATTAACCGTGTTACTACATTCTGTTAAAGGTTCTTCTATATTAACAGATATCTTACCAGGCGCAGGAGGCATTATTAACGGTTCGAATTCGAAATCTATATAACTGTTCTTTAATAAGTTAGAATTAACCTCGACACCTCTGACATTAACTGTCTGGTTTTGTTGATCTATTCTGGTTAATATCTCCATAGAAATATTTTCGTATATTAACTGTAGTTCTTCGTTGTTTTGACTATGTTGATAAGTTCCATTACCAATAGTAGACACCTCTGTTAACACATCACCTGCGAAAGAACAAACATTTTCAAAAGGACCAAAACCTACAGAAAAAATAGTGGTGTTTAAATCATCTCTTAATCTTTGTGAAGAGAAATAAAGACTTTCAGCACCACCAGGATTATCTATACAGTTATTACACATAACATCTATTTGACTTGAAGAACAGCCACCTGGGCTGTTACAAATACCATGACATTCTTCATTAGAACTATAAATAACAGATATTCCTTCCTCACAACCATCTTCAGGACAATGAGTGGGTACTCCATCAGTCATTAAAATAACAAATTTTTCTCTTGATTCGTTACTATAGTAATCTAATATTTCGTAAGCTTGATTTATGGCGCAAGAAATGCAACTGCCACCTCTCCCGTTTTGAAAACTTTTCATGTATCCTTTTATTGCTTCTAAATCTTCTGAATTATCATAATAAACTATTTCATCATCATGCATATAAACAGGCCATAATCTATTACCCGTATAATTTAATATGTTATCAGCAAATTCTTTATTTAAACACGTTGCTAAATCCGTCCTTCTGGTTTCAGAGTCCTCAAGAGCATTTTCACATCTTGAACGCCTATTACCCATTCCCCAATTATCAATAGCTCTCATCATACTTCCGGAATAGTCTGATATTAAAACAACGTCAGCATCTCCTGATTCAATCACTTTTTGTATTAAATCATAAGAAGCGAATCTTAAAGGAACAGTGTTGTTACTTATTAAATCAAAATCTAAATTAACTTGGTTTTTTAAGAAATCATTAGTTAAAGTTATATTATACATTTTCTTATCGTTTTCAGTAACGTTACCTATTATTCCAGGTTCTAATTCACCCTCCGGATTATTCAACTCTATTATTCTTTCACCAATAGTTAAGTAAGCAGAGTCATTGGTTTCGTATACTAGTTGTATCTCAATATTTTTTAAAGCACCAGGTATGTAAAAAGAATCAAATAGATTTGCAAGGCCCGTGATAGAAGGAAAATCATATCTTAAAAATCCATAGTCTTTTACTTCTTGTAATTCGTTAGTTCTGTAATCAATCCTTACTAATCCACCACTTACATAACTATCTACTAAATCACCTTGAAATTCTATTGTAAAAAGATTTTTTCCAGATTGTACAAATTCTTTACAATCATCTAGTACCCAAGAATCAATAGACAGGTTCTCCTTTGTTACACTAAACAAGTTTTGACCAGGTTCTCTTTGACATTGTTGTTCATTTATGTAAAAATAAAAATCTTCAGCAAAGTCACCTTCTAAATAAATCATTTCTATATTTGAAGAATTAGTATTAGTAGGAAGAGGCTCTCCTAAAAAAGATATGTTTCCTTGACCTACGAATCCCCCGAGATATGCGTAGCTGGAAGATTTCTTATTTTTTATTCTTTTTAGATAAGCGGAAGAACTAGCACCTAGTAAAGGAACTCCTTCATCAATTCCCGATATTAATCTGCTAGTCACGTATATATCATTTGAGTCATTAATATCTTTTAAAAATATCAATTCTTCATTTATTGTTAAACGAACACCATAATTATCTTTTAAAACGTTTTCAGCAAGTATGTTAAAAACTATTTCTGATTTATGAGATTGATTAGTAGCCCAGTAATAACCTATTAATTCTATTAAGCTTTGTTCTATATCTGTTATGTTGCCATTATTAATTTCTTGCTCTAAAAAAGAGTTGTCCATTTCATAAATTTTTAATTCGTCTAAACCATTCATTAAATCTCTTGCTAGATGTAATTGTTGTTCATTTAAGCTAGTTTCAAAATCAGCATTTAATAATATTATAACTACACCTATTAGTAAAAAACCAGCTAGTATAGCATCTAAAGTATAGTATATTCCTTTTTTATTGCCAAGCATAAAACATCATCTCGATTAATTCTTGTTCATATAATACTAATCTTTTTTGTATTATTAGGTCATCATATTGTAATTGTTGTAAATTAAAACTGCAGTTTTGTTCGTGGATTATGTTATAGCCGTAACTACAACTAGTAATATTTAATATTTCATCGTTTTTTTGAAAAACAAATAGGAAATCAGAATCTAAAAGTAATAATCTTTTTTTAAATTCGTAAGGAAGGTTTTTTAATAATAATAATTTTGAAGTGTTTAAACGATTATTCGTTAATATACCTGGCATTACAACATTAGTCTCATTCCAATTATCAGGATTGCCCGAGTTTAATAATATATTCGTGGCGTGGTAAGATTTTAAATACAAATTTTCAAATTCATTATTTGATTCTAAGAAAGTTATTGTTTGAATACTTATTAAAATAGCTATTACAAATAAAGAAGCAGCCACCATGAAATCCGTAACCCATATTTGTGCTTTTTTCATTTTATTTCTAAATAACCATTTTTATAACTAATAACGTTGTCACCTTTTGTTAAAGAACCCGTAGTTGCAGGTATTATATATATTAAAAGTCTGTTTTCAAATTCTATTAATAGTTCAGATCTGAATTCATCCACGCTTTCTATGTCTATACCGTATTCTCTTCCATTGACTTTTTCAGGTATAAAAATATTTCTTTGGTAACCATCATGTAGCTCAGTAGCTCTTATTAGCTCTTGTTGTAAACTTATTCCTAAATCATTTAACTCTAAATAAGCATTATCAGTTATTTTAAAAGCAGAGTATGTTGATATTAATATTATTAAAAATATTAAAAATATTAA
>SKFY01000066.1 GCA_007117755.1 Candidatus Woesearchaeota archaeon
GCATTGTAAAGGTTTCGCGCCTGCTGCACCCCGTAGGGCTGGGACCAGTATCTCAGTGTCCCTCTCCGGGCTACCACTCTCATGGCCCGTACCGATCTTCGGCTTGGTGGTCCGTTACACCGCCAACAACCTAATCGGCCGCCGCCTCATCCTAAGGCTCGAGTTTAGAGAACAACACATTCCAGTATTTGTTCCTTATCAGGGTTTAGCCACAGTTTCCCGTAGTTATCCCCGACCTTAGGGCAGATTAGCGACGTGTTACTGAGCCTTTCGCCTCTATTACTAGAAGACTTGCATGGCTTAATCGAATCCCAATAGCAGCAATCTCCCGCAGGATCAACGGGTATTCAAAATTTTAAGATCCTGATTTTTGCTTTTACTGTACGATCGTTAATCAAGGAAAAAGGTTTGAAAGAATAAAGTTATAAATCCAAAGAGTCAGACTCTTCTTCTTGAACTTTTTATCTTTCACAAAAACTTTTTTTTGACAGGGTTTGCAATTCCAAAAAAAAACGTTTGTAACGTTAAATCTTTTTTTTCTTCGCAAACTTACTTCCAATTAACTTTTTTTTAATTAAGTTAACATTTTTTTCTTTTTTCCAATCCATCTATAGACACTTAATCAGTTCAGATTAAGTACCTGTGAGTTTGAATCGAATTCTACTGTCGCGAATACTTGGACAGTCCCAGAATTTTGGTGTTGATGAAGCATTAGAAACACCATTTCATTTATAAGCGTTTCTAAATCACTAACTCTTATTTATTTTTAGGAATTTTGGATAATCCACTACTGTTTTTAAATTTAACGCATATTTTAGGGAGGTGGTGCAAAAGTTTTATAAATGTTTTAATTGAGTATTGTTTATTTATGGAAGGAGTAAGGGAGTTAATTAATAAGATAAAGGATTATGTAGATGTGCCTTCCGTAGTGGGTTTTGAAAATCTTTTTTTTAGACATTTAGAAGAGGATTTTAAGAATTTAGGCGTGGATGTTAAGAGAGAAGATAATTATTTAATTGTTAATCCAGAGTCTAAATCAGGCGATGTCTTAGTAGCTCATGTTGATAGACATGGTTTAGTTGTTAATGATGAAGGCGTTGTTGAATATGCTGGTTTTTACCTAGATAAGAAATTTGGGAGAAAAATTAAGCTTCCTAAGACTAGATATGTTGATGTAGGTCTTCGCTTTTTATGGGAAGAAGTTGTGGCTTATGATGATAAAGGTATTATTATAGGTGAAGGAGGGGTTAAGGGTTTTAGTTATGATTTTAAAAGTAAGAGTGTTCTTTTTAATGTCGAAAATATTTCTGGTTTGAGTCCCGGTACGCCTTTAGCTTATAAGAAATCTTTTGTTGAAGATGGTTGTTTTATTAAAACCCAGTTGGATAACGTGGTTAGTGTTGCTTTAGCTTATCAAATGGTTAAAGAAGGTTTTGAAGGTACTGTTTTATTAACTGCTGAGGAGGAGATTGGGAGGAGTTGGTTGTATTTAGATGAAGCTATTAAAGATTATCATGTTTTTAAGCGTTTATGGGTTTTGGATACTACTCCTTATGATTTGGAGTATTATATTAAAAAAGGAAAGATTAGTCTTAGAAAAGGAGATAGTTGTTCTAAGTTTGATAAGAAGATGATTGAAGAAGTTGTTAATGTTTGTGAATCTTTGAATATAAGTTATGTTTTTAAAGATGATCAAATAAGGAATTTGGATCCTGTTATTAAGAGGGTTGGAAGGTTTAAGACTATTGGAAAAACTGAGTTGGGTGCTTTGTTGCTGAATAGGCCTGAATTGAGAGGTTGTACTGTTCAAATACCTACTATTTATTACCATACTAATTATGAAACTACTAGTAAGTTGGCTTTGAGTAATTATTATAAGGTTATGAAAAGTGTTTTATTAAAAAAAATAATATGATTTGGTAAGTCTTCATCCTTCTTTTTTTATTATGACCAAATAATATATAAATAAGTTAGTAATACGTTATTTTTATGAGGAAGGTGTTGTTTTTTGTATTATTAATGTCTTTAATCCCTTTAGTTAGTGCTGAAGAAGTAGGGGTTAATGATGATTTCATAGTTCTTCCTTTAATAGGGGAGATTAATGTAGGTGATATGCCTCTTATTGTTAGTACTGTTTTGATAGCAAGTGCTGATGGTTTGAATCCTTGTAGCATATGGGTTTTGTTGTTCTTGTTAGGTATTATAATTCATACTAAGAGTAGGAAGAAGATTGCTTTGGTTGGAGGAGTTTTTTTATTAGTGACTGCTTCTATTTATGGTTTGTTTATAGCAGGTGTTTTTTCAATACTTGATTTTATGGAGCATACTACTTGGATTATTTATTTAGTTGTTGCTATTGCTTTAATATTCGGAATTGTTAATGTGAAGGATTATTTTTGGTATAAGAAAGGAGTTAGTTTTACAATATCAGATAAGTACAAACCAAGGATTTTCAAACAAGTTAGGGAGTTAATGAAGAAGGAAAGTACTCCGGGATTAGTAGGTGCTACTGCTTTGATGGCAGCAGGTATAGCTATTATTGAATTGCCTTGTACAGCAGGTTTACCTCTTATTTGGAGTGGTATTATTGCGAGTGCTGACGTCACGATTAGTTATTATTGGTATTTGTTATTGTACGTTTTTGTTTATTTGTTGATTGAGATTATAATACTTGTTAGTGTTTTGGTTAGTTTAAAGAGTTTTAAGATGGATGAATTCAAAGGAAGAGCTCTTAAGTTAATAGGAGGTGTTTTAATTATAGCTCTTGGTCTTGTTTTATTACTAGATAGAACTATTATGTATAGTATAAGCAGTGCTTTTTTAGTTATTATCGGAGCTATTGTGTTGAGTTTCTTAATTATGGGTGTTGAAAGGCTTTATAGTAGGTGGAAGAAATGAGTTTTCCTAAAGAGTTATTGTATAATAAGAATCATAGTTGGGTAAAGAAAGAAAATGGTAAGTGTAAGGTTGGTATTGTAAAGTATTCTGTTGATAAAGCTGACCAGATAGTTTTTATTAACTTACCCAGTGAAGGAAAGGAATTAAATATTGGAGATGTTTACGTTAGTGTAGAATCTGTTAAGTGGAGTGGGCATTTGGAAAGTCCTGTGAAGGGTAAGGTTGTTAAGGTTAATGAAAAATTGTTTGATGAGCCAGAGTTGATTAATGAAGATCCTTATGGCAGTTGGATTATGGAAGTTGAAGTGGAAGATTATGGTTCTTTAATGGATTCGGAAGAAGCAAAAAATGAATATGAGGGATGAATGATGAAAAAAATATTTTTAGTAATGGTTTTTAGTTTGTTGTTATTAACAGCTTGTGAAAACGGAACAGGTAACGTAACGCAAGAACCTGTTTTAAATGATGAAAAAGAATTATATGACGAGCTGATGCACGATGGCGAAAATGTTAGGATTTATTATTTTTGGAGTAGAACTTGTCCGTTTTGTACAAGGTATGCTAGTCCTTTTTTAGATGAAATGGAACAAGAATATGATGTAGAAGTTTTAAGTTTTGAGTTAGGCGATTCCAGAAGTAGGGAATTATTCAGAGAAGTTGCTCAAAGTTATGGAAAAAACGTAGGAGGTGTTCCTCATATTTTTTTAGGCAGTCAGGACTGGGTCGGATTTGATGGAACTGGAAGAATAGCTGGACAAATAGAGTCTAAAATAGTTGGTTGTTTGGAGAATGGTTGTGAAGATCCGTTCGTAAGATGAGAATTGTTATTATAGGTGGGGGAACTGCAGGGACTGAGGTTGCGAGGCAGCTTCGTTTTAGGGATAAAAATGTTGAGATAATACTGGTTGATAAGAAAGGTTATAATCAGTATAGTCCTTGTAGTATGCCTTATTATTTAGAAGGTAAGATTAAGGATTTGGAAGTTTATAGTAATTATGAAGAGGATAAGATCGAATACCTTAGAAGTTATGAACTTGTTAGTTATGATGATGAAAAAGTTGTTGTTAAGAAGGATGAATTTAAAGAGTTGAGTTATGATAAGCTTGTTCTCGCTACTGGTAGTAGTGTTGTTAAGCCAAAGATTAAGGGTTTAGAAGAGTATTATACTTTGAAGGACTTGGATGATGTTAAGAAACTAAAAAAGTTAAGTGGTAAGACTCTTATTATCGGTGGTGGTTATATTGGTGTTGAACTTGCTTTAGCTTTGAAAAATGTTACTTTGGTTGAAGCTGAGCCTTTTTTGTTTCCGAAAACGTTGGATAAAGATATGAGTAAGTTGGTAAAGGAATACTTGGAAAGTGAAGGCGTTAAGGTAATTACTGATACAAAGGTTGATGAGATTAAAAACGGAGAATTTATGAGTGAAAAGTATGATAATTTTATTGTTAGTGTTGGTTTTAAACCTTTGAAGGAGTACGAGGTTGATGAATTCTTAAGGGTTAAAGAAAATGTTTATACTGTTGGTGACTTGGTTAAGAGTAAGAATTTAGTTACTAATGAAGAGGCGTATTGTATGCTTGCTAATAACGCTGTTAAACAAGCTAGTGTCGTGGCTGAGAATATTCTTGGTAATGAAAAGAAGTACGAGGGTTTTGTTAGTAACTCTGTTAGTAAAACAAGGGATTTGATAATTGGTAGTGTTGGTGTTACTAGTGAGAAAGGTAAAGGATTTTTTAAAGTCGTGGTTGGTAAGTTTAAAGGTTTGTCAAAGTATAAGAGTTGTGATGGTAAGGAAATAGTTGTTAAGTTAATATGCAATGAAAAAGGAATAGTAAAAGGATGTCAAGTGATTGGATACGAAGATGTTAGTGGAATATTAAATATGGTTTCTAGTTATGTTAAGAATAAACAAAGCGTTTATGACTTGGTAGAAGTTGATACTTGTTATAATCCTTGCGTGGCTAGTATGCACAATCCTTTAGTTGAAGCAGGGAAAGTTGTTGTTAAAAAATTGGGAAGATGACTTCTAAAGATTTGTTTTATGTTGAGAAAGAAGCTTTAAGACCTAGTGAAAACCTTGCAATAAATGGTTACTTAGCAGATCA
>SKFY01000030.1 GCA_007117755.1 Candidatus Woesearchaeota archaeon
TACCACTTAGAAAAATCTTCTTCCTTCTTTGCAGTAATTCCTTTTGTCATAGTCCTAGTACGAACTAATATTATATATATTTAATGATTAAATTTTTTTATCCATTTAATAAGTATATTTTTTATTTCATTTAACTGAGTTTCTTTTCTAAATGTATGTGGCGCATCTTTTATTATATGAAATTCTTTTTCTCCTGGAAGCGCTTCATATAATATTTTTTGATGTTTTGGAGGCGTCCTAGTATCTTTTTCTCCAACAATCATTAAAACAGGCATTGTTAAATTATCTGCTTTGATTAATAAGTCATGTTTCAATCTATCTTTTATATGACTCCATTTTAGTTTCTTTTTCATACCTGGTTTTGAAACGCTTTCACTTATCAAATAACCTGTTTTCTCCCATTCTTCTAATTTCTCAGCTTCGTATGTTTCTAAACTTAATTTTCCTGAAACAACTGTAGATATTGGTGCAACTCCTTTAACTTCTTTAGGATAATTCTCAGCATACATGGCAGTACTTATTCCTCCTAAGCTATGACCTACTAGGAAAAAAGGTTCTGTGTAGAATTCTTGGGACTTCGCCCAATTAATTACGTCTTCTAAATCTTCGTAATAATTAGTAGTTGTAGCTTCTTCATAGTTACCTTCGCTTTCTCCAAAAGAATTAGTTGTATCAAATCTTACGACGTTGAGTCCAGATTCTAAAAAAGCATCAGCAAAAGTTTTTACGTGAGGTTGTTCTTTAAAACCACCAAGTCCGTGCATTACAAAAGCCAAGCCTTTATTTTCTACTGTTTTTTCAACAATAACTGCTAATTTTAGATTTCCCCTATTTTTTATGAATATACTCATTTTAGTATTTTTTCTTTAAAATAATAAAATAGCAATGCGGGGGAAGGGATTTGAACCCTCGAACTCACTAAGAGACAGGATCTTAAGTCCTGCGCATTTGGCCAGGCTTTGCTACCCCCGCGTGTTATTCCGAAACATTACAAGAGTATTTAAATCTTTACATAAACATTTTTATTTCTAATGTTATTTTCAGTTAATAAAGATGTCCATAGATGATTTACTTTCAAAAACTCGCAAACCAATCAGCATAGCTTTAATAACACTAGGCTCACTTGGTTTTTTAGGCAATACATATAATATTCATACCCTTAATAAAAATTATAATTCTTTAGATAATCAACTTGGCTTAGCAGAGAATCGCTCTTCCGCTATTGATTCAGATTTTGTAGAGGAAAAAACTCGTTTGTATAACTCTTACAGAGCAGTTTTTGGTTTATCTTTATTAGCAGGAGCATCTTTACTTTATAGGAGGAAAAAAAGATGATTTGTAGTTATTGTTCTAAAAAAATACAACCTGTATGGGTGCACGGACATGGACAATGCCCTGAGTGCAAAACTAACATAGAAGAGTGCTGTAGAGGAGAAAGATGTTAATCACCCCAAGCAGCAATACCTATAATTATTAAGTTAACAATCGGTATTAAAGTTAATAAAGCCCACCAACCAGGTTTTTTTATCACTTCAAACATTTTCCAAGTCCAAATAATACGGATTATTAAAAATATAGGAGCTACAAAAAATAGGAAGTAAGGTATGAAGTAAGCTATTAATAGCAACCAAGGCCACCAATGCATTTTACTAGCTTTATAAGCAATTATTGAAGGACCAAAACGAGGCACCCATGCCAATAAAGGATTAGAAACCTTGGCTTTTTTACCAATGTACATATACGCGAAACTTGTATAAACATATAAGCCTAATAAAAATATAAGGACTAAAGATAGTATTATCATTGAAGCAAACAAATAATTACTATGCAAGTAAGGAAGTTGATAATTAATAAAATTCTCCATTAAGTACTTCTTAATTTTTAGTATTTAAATATTTAACTAAGACACCCCAAAAAAAAATATAACTACTCCAGAATAAAAATGTTTATATACTCCTTAATAAAGAAAATTATAAGGATGGGGTTTAATAGTATTTCGTTAAGCGAATTAATCGGATTACCCCCACCACGCTCTAATTTTTCTCATACACACATACCTCATAAAGAATGTAATTTATTTGGCGAAGTGTTCGAGTCCTACGTAGGCATTTTATTAAAACTACAGCACAAAAATAACGTTGTTAAAACATCAGATATGGAAGAAGAAAATGATAAAGTTAATTTTTATTTCGACGCAAAAAGACCAGACTACGTGTTATTTAATAATGAGAGAGTTGAGGAGTTGATAGAAGTTAAAGGAGGACGCACACCTAGTAAAGGTTTTAACCAGCTTATGTATTTGTCAAACATGGATATTCCTCTGAAACTTATTTATTATCCTAGTGATAGAAACGCTTCAAGCGTTGTGAACCGCTTAAGTAAAAAAGGAGTTAATGTTAATGCTACAAGCTTTCAAGATTTGCCATTCGCAAGCTTTTTTAAAGGTACGAAATTGCATAATTTAATGGCTGACAAGAAAAAATATGATAGATACGTTACTAATAATGATCCTGCTGAATTAGAAAACTATGTTAATCTTTTGTACACACACGTATCTAGTTTAAATTCTTTTGACTTAGTAGAAATAGCAGATATGATGAATACACCAAACAACCAATATTTATTAACTCCGCCGAAATGACAACATTTATATAATTTGTTTTTTTGTCATAAAAAACAAAAATGAGTTGGAAAAACTACATCCCAAAAGAAGAACACCACAAATACGAAGACAACGACTTTAACGAAACAGAAAGCTTACAAGAAGAATTCTACCCAGAAGACGAAATACCACACTTAGCAGAAG
Source organism: Candidatus Woesearchaeota archaeon (assembly GCA_007117755.1). Lineage (GTDB taxonomy): Archaea > Nanobdellota > Nanobdellia > Woesearchaeales > 21-14-0-10-32-9 > SKIS01. The sequence goes on from SKFY01000030.1 coordinate 2,807, forward strand.
TAGGAGATTTTAAAGAATACGAACAAATAATAAACCAACAAGAACAAAAAAAATACGAACAAACAATACACAAACCAAATAAAAAAGAAGAAAAAAACACCAATGATTACGAAATAAGCATTTTTTCACAAAAAACCAATAAACCATTTGAAATACTAGAAGAAAGAATAAAAAGAATATTCAACAAAGACATAAGAATAAAAGAAACATACATCAACAAAACACTAGACACATACAACAATTCAAAAATAAAAAACAAAGAACTAAGAATAATACACGCACTAAATAAAACACACGAATTACTAACCAAAGAAGAAAACAAAAAATACCAAAACCCATAAAAAAAAAGCCTCTGCCGAGACTTGAACTCGGGACCTCCACCTTACCAAGGTGGCGCTCTACCAGCTGAGCCACAGAGGCAAACAAATAAAAGGATACTAGTAATTCATTTAAAAATATTTGTATAATAGAAAAATTTAAAACAAACACTAACTAATTACAAACCACTGAAAAAATGGAATACTTAATAGAAGGACTAAATGTTTTACTACTATTTTTCATAATAATGATAACATACATCTTCCACAGAGAAGACTTAATAAGCTACCAAAACCCATTCAGCTACATATTCATAGGCATAACCACACTCCTAATAATAGACATACTATTCATATTCTTCCACACACCAACACTAGAAAATAGCCTGAGAACACTACTAAGAACAGGAATATTCATACTAACCACCTACATCTTCCTATTCAAATACGATTTATTCTCAAAACGAAACTTTTAAAAGATAAACACTTATCCTACGCACTAGATGCGGAAGTAGTATAGTGGTTATTATACGGCCTTGCCAAGGCTGTGACACGGGTTCGAATCAATACAACAACAAAAAGGACAGAGTTTATTGGCGAAATTCCCGTCTTCCGCATCCACATCAAAAAAAAAATTAAGAGTTAAGCTATAACGGGTCCGTAGCTTAGCCTGGTTGGAGCGCTGGTCTTATATGGCTGTGATCCACACAAAAAAAGTACTCGATTAAGAAAATTGACTTTGCTTAAGAGAGCCAGAGGTCGGGAGTTCAAATCTCCCCGGACCCATACCTCATCACACAAATAACGCCCCGTTGGTGTAGTCCGGCCAATCATTTTGCCCTTTCGAGGCAAGGACCCGGGTTCAAATCCCGGACGGGGCACTTTTTTTTCTCTTTTTAGTAAAGTATTTAAACTGTTTAGTCTTTATTTTTGTATGGTTTTAGGTTATTTAATTAAAGAGTATTTCGCTATTGTTTTGTTTGTTTTTCTTATTTATATGACGGTTGTTAGTGCTCTTAATATGAATTTATCTACAGGTCTTTGGTTTGTTTTAGCCATGTCTTTAATTCCATTTCTAAAAAAGTAATTACTATTAACAAACACCACATTAGTACAAGAAGATTATACTCTTACTTCATACATTATAACATAAAAAAGGATTTTAACCTAGAAAGTCCTAAAGCCCAGACAAGACACACCCCCTTTTTTCTAAAGAAAACCAAGAAACCAGAGTTTCTTTTTAAAGGAAAATAATTATAAATAATAACGAATTACAAAAAAAAATAATATGTATAGACTAGTTGGTTTGAGCATGGTTTTAATAGTAATACTTTTCGTACTAGTCCTAGCACTAGTATGGTCAATCATACATTGTTTAATAAGTAACTTAACAGGATCACAAAAGTTTTTCTGGATTTTAGTATTACTTTTACTACCAATCATAGGCTTATTACTTTATTTAATATTCATAAATAGAAAGGAGAAAATCGAAATGAAAAAAGACAGACTGAAAAGAAATGAGAAAGAAGCAGTTATAGCAGGAGTATGCGCAGGGATAGGAGATTATTTTAAAGTAGACCCAGTTCTCGTGAGGATAATAACTGTTTTATTAGCTTTGTTCTCAATGGGAAGCGTGATTATAGCATATATAATTGCGTGGATAATAATGCCTGCAGGCCGTGAAAAGTCAAAAAAGAAGAAATAAAGCAAGACAAAAAGTTTTTAAATAAACTATTATTTGCTGGACTATAATAAAGATTTATACTGGAGGTATAAGTAACAACCCTTAAAGAGTGTTGTGAAGTTTTTAAAGTGAAAAGGAGTTCAAGACGTTGGAAAAAGAAAGGTCAAATGAGATGGAAGTGGCAAAGAAAAAGAATGAAGAAAGAAAAGAGAAGGAGAGCGAATAGATAAAAATGGCAACTAAAAAAATCGTTAAAAAAATTAAACAGACCTGGATGCCAATGCACGCACCCGAATTCCTTAACAAGGCTTATTTAGGAGAAACACTCACTAAAGGAGAGTCTTCAGTTACAGGCAAATCCTTAACACTTAACATGTCTACCTTCACTAATGATATGAAGAAACAAAACGCGGAGATAAGCTTCGTAGTTAAAAGCGTAGTAGACGGTAAAGCCTTAACAAGTATGAAAGGTTATAAACTAACTAATTCATACGTTAAGAGATTAGCAAGAAAAGGAAGAAGCAAAATAGAAGATTCCTTCGTTGCTAAAAACCAAACAGGACAAAATATGAGGATTAAACCAGTTATTATAACAACTACAAAAACAACTAATTCTTTAAATAGTAAGATAAGATTAGAAGCTAGAGAACTTATAAAGACTTATGTTTCTAAAAATAAAGACGAAGAAATTTTTAAAGACGTGATGAATCAAAAGATACAAAAAGAACTAAAACAAAGTCTTTCAAAAATTTATCCTCTGAGAAACGTCGAGATTAGACAAGTAAGCATCGTAAAATGAATAGTTACGAGTATGATTTAGAACTTGATAGGATGATAGATCTTATAAAGAAAAATAAAGCTAAAACAGTCATGCTACACTTGCCAGACGGATTAAAAATGAGAGCTCCGGAGATACAAAGACATATAGAAAAACACAGCAACGTCAATGTTTTAATATGGGCAGGCAGTAATTTCGGAGCTTGCGATTTACCAGTAGATGTTCAAAGAGCAGGAGTAGATCTAATCATACATTTCGGCCATAGCCCATGGCTAAGTTAATAATTTATCACTAACCCCCTAAAAAAAAAGACTAATCTGAGACTTAAAACTCGTCAAGACAATACCTCATAATAATATTATTATTAATACCTAACCAAACTTTTTTAAACAAAACCTTTTTTTACAATTCTAAATGGTTGAATTAATAATAACAGAAAAACCCAGCGCAGCCAAGAAAATAGCAGAAGGCCTAAGTTCTAAACCAAACACTAAAAAAGAAGGAACAGTAACCTACTACGAACTAGAACGAGAAGGAAAAAAAATCTTAGTCGTGAGCGCAGTAGGACATTTATTTAGCGTAGCAGAAAAAAATAAGACTTTCAAATACCCAAGCTTCGATATTGAATGGGTCCCAAGTAATAAAGTTAGTAAAAACGCAAGTTATTCTAAAAAGTATTTAGACGTTATAAAAAAAATATCTAAACAAGCAGATTCTTTTACAGTAGCCTGTGATTACGACGTGGAAGGAGAAGTTATAGGCCTTAACGTTTTGAGATACGCATGTAAACAAAAAGACGGATACAGAATGAAATTTTCAACATTAGTTAAAGAGGATGTTAAAAAATCATACGATAATAAGCTTTCCAATATTGACTGGGGACAAGCAAAAGCAGGAGAGACAAGACATTTCCTAGACTGGCTATACGGTATTAATATTAGCCGTGCCTTAACTACAGCTATTAAAACAGCAGGGAGTTTTAAAATAATGAGTAGTGGACGCGTCCAAGGACCAGCCCTTAAAATAATCTACGACAGAGAAATGGAAATTAAAGATTTTAAACCAGAACCATTCTGGGAGATAAGATCATTAATGGATAAAGACGTTGAAGCTAAATACGCCGAAGGAAAAGTCTGGGAAGAAAATAAGGCTAAAAAGATTTACGACGATACCAAAGATGTTAAAGAATCATTCGTTAAAGAAGTTAAAGAAAACGAGTTCGGACAAGCACCACCCAACCCATTCGACCTGGGAGGATTACAAGCAGAAGCATATAAAGTTTTTAAGATAGCACCTAAGAAGACTTTACAATTAGCACAGAGCCTCTACCTTAAAGGATTGACTAGTTACCCTAGAACTTCTAGCCAAGTATTACCCCCCGAGATTAATTATAAAAAAATATTGACGAATTTAGCAATCAATAAAAATTATACAGAACTAGCATCAAAGTTATTAAAAAAAGGTAGTTTAAGACCTAATAACGGTAAAAAAACAGACCCAGCACACCCAGCTATTTACCCCACAGGACAAAGAGGAAGCGTTAGTGGTGAAGAAGCTAAGCTTTACGATCTTGTTGTTAAGAGATTCATGTCAACTTTTGCAGAATCAGCAATTAGAACTACAACGACAATGATTTTTGATATAAACAAGTATGATTTTAAAGCAAGCGGGAGCAGAACTATTAAGAAAGGATGGCATAGCTTTTACGAACCATACGTTAAATTAAAAGAACAAGTAATGCCTAACTGGAACGAAAAAGATAAAGTAATTGTTAAAGAAGTTTTCTTAGATGCTAAAGAAACAGAACCGCCTAAACGTTACACACCCGCAAGCCTAATTAAAGAATTGGAGAAGAGAAACTTAGGTACTAAAGCCACAAGAGCAGACATAGTAGATTCTTTGTTTGAAAGAGGATATTTACACGAGAAATCTATAGAAGCAACAGAATTAGGTATTAGACTTGTTAATATTCTTAAGAAGTACAGTCCAGAAATTGTAGATGAGGAGATGACAAGGCATTTCGAAGAGGAAATGGAGAATATTAGAAATAAAAAATCCACTCCTGAACAAGTTTTAGATAAAGCTAAAGCAGAATTAATTAAGATACTTGATAAGTTTAAAAAACAAGAGAAGCTAATAGGTTCTGAACTAATAGTCGCTAATAAAGAAACTAACGATGCTTTAACCACTGTAGGGAAATGCGTTAATTGCGGAGAAGGTAATTTGAAGATTAGAAAAGGAAAATTCGGGAGTTTCGTAGCATGCGATAAGTACCCAGACTGCAAAACTACTTTTAGCCTTCCAAAAGGAGTTATGATTAAACCAACAGATAAGAAATCCGTGACTGGCTATCCTTTAGTAGAAGTTATAACTAAAGGTAAAAGACCCCAATTAATTAGTCTGAACCCTAAAGATAATATACCAGAAGATAAAAAAGAGTTAGTGGATAAATTAGAAAAAGAAGGCTACGTGGATAAAGAATCAGGTATAGAAATGAAGTTAAGATACGGTTTTTACGGACCTTTCTTAGCAGCTAAGAATTATCCTAAAGAAAAAAAGATTCTTAACCTAGACCAAATAAAAAAATCCTGAAATTATTTGTTTTTTAAACTTATTTTAGCCAATACGTACTCATGCATTCTTTTTAAGAAAGCTTGTTTATCATCCATCTTCATAATGTCACCATAACCCATACTGATCAAGTTGAAACTAAAAGGAGTGGGTATGTCAGTAAAAATTTCTTTAATTTCAATACTACCATCACTGATTTTTTTTATAACTTCTTTCGCATGATGAATATCCATTAAATCTTCAAGAACCTCCCTCCTAGCCTCCCTTAATATTATAAAATCTTTATCAATTCTTTTAACAGCACTAATTAATAATCTGCTATTAAGTTGTTGCCTACCCACACTTTTACTCCTGCCTTTATAACTACGCAGTATCATTAAAGCCCTAGCAGCACAATGTCTGAAACGCCTTTTAAGAACTTCAGTTTTTTCTAAAGCATGCTTCATTAATTCATCCAAATCCTCAGATTGTAATATTTTTAAAGCCCTAGTAATCTGAACAGGCTGAGTGCGAGAAACAACTAAGTAAAAGCCAGTATCTGATATGTTTAACTCTACGTCTTTGCCTTGAATTTTACTGATTATATAAGCTAAAGCCCTGCTTAACACATCGTTTGTTCTCCTCCCATAAAGAGAGTGGAATATTATATACTTATTAGTGCCTTCTTCGTATTGCTCAACAACTAATTTTTTATCATGAGGAATCTCGCTATAAAGATATTGTTCTTTAAAGTATTCATAAATGCTATTAGCACCCTGCTTATCAACATAAAGATAATTATTTATGAATTCTAATATGTCTTTTTTATCCATTCCAGCTCTGAATTTTTCTTCCATGAAACGCCTAAAAACCTGTATTTCCATGGCTAAGTCATAACTTAAAGGAAGCATTTCAGAAAACCAACTAGGAACAGTAGGAGGCCTATTAACACTTCCTTTAACCTGAACAGTCATGCCTTGAGCATAACGAAATTCATAGGTTTGACCTCCAAGAACGAATACGTCACCTTTCCTTAGTTTTTCTAAGAATGGCTCAGCGATACTTCCAATGTAATGATTGCCCATTTTAACCCTTACATTAGTTTCATCAGGTATTGTACCGACGTTAGTCATGTAAATTACCCTTGCTAGTTTTCCTTTTTTTCCAATAACGCCATTTTCACGCCATATCTTTGCATAAACATTTCTTTCTTCTAAAGACGTGTACTCCCCCGCTAAGTATTTTAGAGTTTCTTCATAATCTTTTAAGGAAAGATCTTTGTAACAATAGCTTTTCCTTAAGGTGTTAAATAATTCTTTTTCTTCTTGCTGAGATTCAATAGCCATGCCATAAATAGTTTGGCTTAAAACATCAAAAACATTGCTAGGAATTTGTATCTTATCTATTTTTTTATCTATAGCAGCTTTTAATAAAACACTACATTCTAATAAGTCATCACGGTCCATAACTATAATTCTACCAGTGCTTTCTTGTTCTAATTGATGACCGCTACGACCTATTCTTTGTAATGCTCTAGCGACACTTTTAGGACTGCCTAGTAATACGACGAGATCTATACTTCCTATGTCTATACCTAGTTCTAAGGATGTGCTACTCACTACTGCTTTTAATTGTCCTTTTTTTAACATGTTTTCTACTTTTAATCTGTGTTCATAACTTAAAGAGCCGTGATGAGCATCTATGTAATGACCTGTTTCTCCATCTTCATTAATTTTCATGTAATTACGAGGATATTTGTCTTTGAGATTGTGAACGACTCTTTCAGTAGCACCCCTAGTATTGGTAAAAACAAGCGTGGTTTGATGATTTTGTATTAAATCATTTAGTATTTCATAAGTTTTTTTTTGTATTTCATCAAAACCACTGTTTATCAAGTTATTTACTGGACTGAGAACTTTTAAGTCGTGTTTTTTTAAGTAATTAACATCTATTATTTTACAAGGACGATAAATTTTTTTTTCAGAGTCTTCTAATCCTACCATGAATTTAGCTACTTCGTCTAAAGGACTTACAGTAGCACTTAGTCCTATTCTTGTAAAGTTAGCTATTTTTTCTAAACGTTCTAGTGTTAAAGAGTGCATAACACCTCTTTTGTTATCTGCTAAGCTGTGTATTTCGTCAGTTATTAACCAACGAGCACTTGCTAGTTTTTCTTTAAATTTAGGCGTGGTTAACATTATCGCAAGGCTTTCAGGAGTTGTTATTAATATGTGAGGAGGTTTCCTAGCCATTTTGCTTCTTTCGCTAGGCTTAGTATCTCCACTCCTAGTCATTACTCTTATGTTTAGTTTTTCTTTTAGCTTTTTTTTGTATTTAGAGTCATAAATTTTTTTAATCTCTTCAAGAGGTTCTTCTAAATTTTTTTTAATATCATTTCCTAAAGCTTTTAGTGGACTTACGTATATGCAGTAAACTTTATCTTCTAATTCTTTTTTTGCAAAAAGAGTTGTTAATTCGTTTAGTATGGCTGTGAAAGCACTCAGGGTTTTTCCACTACCAGTTGGACTGCTTATTAAACTATTTACTTGGTTATGTATGTTAACTATAGAATATTTTTGTGGAGGACTGAATTCTTTGTATTTCCCAAGCCACCAGTCTTTTATTAAAGGATTGAAAGTTTTTAGTATTTCTGAATCTTCGTAAGATTTTTCTTGCTTTTCTATTGTCATTAGCAGAGAGACTTTGATATATTTTATAAAGTTAATCCTGATTCGTTTTTATATTATTTTTTTAAGGTCTTTTAATTTTCCAAATTCCATAGTTTTTTCTCCTACTATGTGAACTTTAAAGTCATTAATTTTTTTTATGTAAGGACTCATTATGTTTTCTTTTAAAATATCTGTTCCTTCAGAGATTTCATGCATTGAAGGCATCATGATTAGGTTTTTGTCTTCGTATTTTCCTTCTAGAAAACATTTGTAAGTTTCTTGTCTGCCTCCTTCTTGTAAACTAATTGCTGGGTGATCATGACCTATTATTACTGTGTGAGCTTTTTCGTAGTCATCATTTTTTATTAATTCGTCACCATGAGTTATGAAGAAGCCGTCAGTATAGAAATATTTTTTTAGTTCAAGACCTAATTTTTCAGTTATTATTTTGAGTAATTTGTCATGATTTCCTTCTATCAAGTGTAGTTTTGCTTTTTTGTTTAGTATTTTTATGTATTCTTCTGTTTGTTTCCATTCTTGCTTTGTTATTTTACCAAATTCGTGTTTTATGTCTCCATTAAGAACTATTTGTTTTGGAGACGTTTTTTTTATGTATTCCCGTGTTGTTTTTTTCAGATCTTCGTATTGGAACCTTGGTATTAATAAGCCGTTCTGGTTCATAGCAGATTCTAAGCCTATGTGTATGTCTCCTAGTATTAATGTACTGGTTTTTTTTAAGAATAAGGATTTTCCTATTATTTTTATATCATCACGCATTTTTTTTTAAGGCGTTGCTTTTTCTTTTTCTAGTTCTTGGAGTCTTTTTCTTAAGAATTCGATTGTTCTCTCGTTGTTTTGTTCATGCATCAGTTCGCCGCATTCGGGGCATTTGAAGTTGGATTCCATGGATTGGTCGAAATCCATACGGGTGCAGGCATTTCTGCACAAGAAGAAGTTGTTTTGTTCCTCACGTTTCAGTCTTTCCCTCAGTTTCAGTATTTTTTCTTCTTGCATTTTCTTAGATAGGTGAGGTATCATTTCTTCTTTTAAGTCCCAGTAACATATGTACCATCCTTTTATTTTGTCTTTTTTTCTTATGAAGTTGGCTATGTTGTATTCTAGTAATTTGTATAATAAGAATCTTGTTTTGTGTATTTCTAGTTCTAGTTCTTCAGCGATTATGAATTCTGATATTTTGGTTTTCCCTCTTAGGTATAGAACTATGTCTACTGCTTCTTCACCCACTAGTTCAGTTACTATTTTTGTAAGGGTTTCTTTGTCAGCTTTCATTTTTTAAAGTATGTTTTAACGTGTTATTGTGTATTTAAATTTATGTATTTTTTTGTTATTAACACCGCCCGAAAACAGTTTTTTACTATTAATGAGTAATTAACTATTTAAATGTTTCTATTTTTGGTGTTTCATAAAAGCACTAAGACTGCTTTGGTAAAAAACAGACTTAAGAACTTTACTAGTCTTAAACAACTCACTAACCACTTTAGAAAGATTAAATGATATATATAACTTTGCCTCTTTTTTAAATTTAAGAACGTTTTCAAACTCTAAAGGTTTAACAAGCATAGTTTTCCTAACAGCTTCCCTAACAACCCACACACCCAAGCTAAATTTATAATAATCCGTAATATCACGCACCACCAAAACCTTAGCAGAAATATTTTCACGCTTCAAATACTCCAAAACACCCATCCTAGCAGCATAATAACCACCACTAGTATTAAAAGCATAACTTTTCCTACCAAAAACAGACTCATAATCACTCAATAACTCCCCACGATAATACTCCACCAATTCAAACTCCCAACTACCAGGAAACAAAAAGATGTAAAAATCATTACCCAAATAAGTATTTTTAAAAAACAAAATATTAGAAAAAGAATCAACACCCACATTTTTTTTCAAACCTTTACCAATAATATCATCAACAGCAGTCACACTCCACCTACTAGGAACAAGCTTCCTCTCAGTCTCAGAACCCAAATTACTAGTACTTAATAACTGACTTAAATACTCAGTAGTATAACTCTTCTTATACAATAAATTCAAACCCTCCTCAGCTTTCAAATCATCATTAACAACCTTATCAACAAAACCCGGAACCTTAAAATTCTCCACAATACTAAAATTCTTAAGCTTCAACATAGGACCATGAGGCAACAACTCACTAGGCTTACTAAAAAGACTTATAGAACCACCAAAATTAATCTCAGAACGAACAGGATTATAAGACAAACCAGCTTCTTTTATCTTTTCAATAAAAACCTCACCAGACTTAACAGAAACCTTAGCAGAAGCATTTAAAAAAGACCTCCTAGTCATAACAATACTGCTAAAACCACTTTTATTCTTAAGAAAATAATAAGAATCAAACTTTTTATCATATTTATTAACCAACAAACCACTATTAACTAAAGGATAAGACTTACTACCTATCAAAACACCATGAACATTACCATCCCAAGACATAATACCAAAAAAAGAATATAACAATATTTAAATAAGTAATTGATAATTACAAATACAACAACACACACCGAAAAAATGAAAAAAAGAGGACAAGCAGCAACAGAATATTTATACGTGTACGGCTGGGCCATATTCACAATAATGGTAGTCATAGGAATACTAGTCCAATTCGACTTCTTCAACATATCAAATTTTAGAACAGAATCATGCAATACAGGAAACCAAATAATCTGCTTAGAAGCACAATTAACAACAACAGGAAACTTAACAGTCAGATTACAAAACAACCACCCAATAGATATAAGAATAATAAACATAACATCATATTTATTTGAAGAAATAAGCCATGAAATAAACCAAACACTACCTAGAAGCGAAAGAGGAATATACTCATTCCAAGTCTCTAATGCAGAACTAGGACGTAATGAAGGAATAAGCGTAGATGTAGAGATAAGCTTTTCAAGAGACGAACCAGGCGCAAACGTCTACTCCACCAGGGGAAATGTATGGCAAAAAGTAGTATTAGATTAAAAAAAAAACCTATAATTAAACTACCTATAATTAATCTCAACTTCATCAGTTCTTAAATAAGGATCAAAACGACCAGCAACAGAAACATCAGAAGAAACACCATCATATTTATAACTAGCAGTTAAAGCAATCATAGCAGCATTATCAACTAAGAATTCATTACTAGGAACAAAAAAATCAACACCCCTTTCTTCACACATTAAACGAAGCATTTCCTGCAACCTAGTATTACAACCAACACCCCCGCCAAGAACAACTTGTTTCTTACCAGTATGAGCCAACGCTCTTTCAGTAACCTCAACAAGCATAGAAAAAACAGTTTCTTGAACAGAATAACAAAGATCCTCAACAGAGTACTTGTTTTTTAAAGATTTTAACTTAGTAAGCATACCACCTAAAGATATGTCCATACCCTTCACTATATAAGGCAATTCAACATAATTCTCACCCTTAGACGCATAATCCATAATCCTAGGACCACCCGGAAACCCCAAACCATATTCCCTAGCAAAAGTATCCAAGAAATTACCAATACCAACATCCAAGGTTTCACCAAAAACCCTATAACGACCAGCCTCAAAAGCTATAATCTGAGTGTTAGCACCACTAGCATATAATAATAAAGGATCTTTAAAACCCGACAAGTGCCTACCAATTTCTAAATGAGCAATACAATGATTAACAGGCACTAAAGGCTTACCTGTTTTTAAAGCAATTAACCTAGCAACCAAAGCACCAATCCTAAGACTATGACCTATACCAGGACTATTAGAAAAACCTATTATATCAACATCATTAATTGAAACATTAGCTTTAACCAAAGCTTTTTTTAATACCAAAGGAGCATTTTCAACATGATAATCAGCCACTTTACTAGGTACAAAACCTCCTTTTTCAGTAGTATAAAGACTTTTTTCATTACTCAAAATCCTACCATTATTAACAATACTAACACCAAACGTATGCGCAGTACTTTCAATACCTAAAACTATCATAGAAAAAAATAGTAATACAACATCTTTTAAAAGAATTATGTAATCAAAAATAATAAATACCAAGTATATAATCTTAATATTCATGGATGAAAATAATTTGATTAAAGAAAGACTGAAAAAACTCAATGAATTAAAAGAACAAGGTATAAATCCTTATCCTCACAATACTTCTTTTAAAAAAGAAGATATTTCTAAGATCAAAAAAAAACACGCTGATTTAAAACCTGAAACCACAACTAACGATAAAAGAGGAGTTGCAGGAAGAATAATGCTTTTTAGAAGGATGGGAAAAGCAGCATTCATAACGATAAGAGATGATTTTGATGAAATACAGTTATTCTTCAGACAACAAGAAGTTTCTAACTTTGATATGCTGAAATACTTCGACATAGGAGATTTTATAGGCGCCCAAGGCACAGTTATGACAACAAAAACAGGAGAATTAAGCATTAAAGTGAATAACTTCGAAATGCTTTCTAAAGCCATCAGGCCATTAGGAGATAAATATAAAGGTATAAAAGACCCAGAAGTTAAGTTTAGAAAAAGACATCTTGACTTGCTTCAAAACGAAGATTCTAGAGAAACCCTTAGGAAAAGATCGTTAATGATGAGATTAATAAGAGAATACCTTAATAATAAAGGATACATGGAAGTAGAAACACCAATTCTACACCCTATATACGGAGGAGCAGCAGCCAAGCCTTTTAAAACATATCACAACGCTATAAAGTCAGATTTGTACTTGAGAATAAGCCCTGAACTATACTTAAAAAGATTAATAGTAGGAGGCTTTGAAAAAATATACGATATTAATAAGAATTTCAGAAATGAAGGCGTAGATTCCACACATAACCCAGAATTTACTATGCTTGAGCTTTACCACGCTTACACAGATTACGAAGATATGATGAAATTAACAGAAGAATTATACGAATACTTAGCTCTGAAAATAAATGGAAAAACAAAAACTAAATTTAAAGGAAAAACCGTAGATGTTAAAGCTCCATGGAAAAGAATTACTATGCTAGACGCAGTTAAAAAATACGCAGGGATAGACGCCAGTAAATCTTCTGTTGAGGAATTAGAAATTTTTTGTAAAAAAAATAATGTGGATATACCAGAAGAAAAAACCTGGGGCAACCTAGTTATTGAAATATTCGAAGGATTATGCGAAGATAAATTCGTTAATCCAACATTCGTAATAGACCACCCCAGAGAAAGCAGTCCCCTATGTAAATCTCATAGAGAAGACCCTAGACTAATAGAAAGATTCGAACCTTTTTGCATGGGAGTTGAATTAGCTAATTCTTTCACAGAGTTAAACGACCCTATTATCCAAAGAGAATTACTAGAAGACCAAGCAAGACAGTTAAGAGCAGGCGATGAAGAAGCCAACCCAATGGATAATGATTTTGTTGAGGCTATTGAAAATGGCATGCCACCCACAGGAGGCTTAGGAATAGGATTAGATAGAACCGCGATGCTATTATTCGGCAAAGACTCTATTAGAGATGTTATTTTATTCCCCGCCCTAAAAGAAAAATGATAGATATAGACGGCTCCAAATACGAAGGAGGAGGCTCAATAGTAAGAAACAGCATAGCTCTTTCTTTAATAACACAAAAACCTTTTAGGATAACCAATATAAGAAAAAACAGGTCTAAACCAGGTCTTAAAAAACAACACTTAGCAGGCGTTAAACTAGCTAAATTAATAAGTGATAGTAAATCAACAAACACTTACTTAGGAAGCGAAACATTAGAGTTTTACCCAGGCAAAATAAAAAAAGGTAAAAAAATAAGTATAGATATAGAAAGCGCAGGGAGCATAACATTATTATTACAAAATATTTTTTTACCATGCTTATTATCAGGAGAAAAGTTTGACTTAACCATTAAAGGAGGAACAGACGTCCCACACAGCCCCCCAATGGATTATTTTAAACACGTTTTCTTACCCCATTTTAAAGATATATGCGAATACAAATTAGACGTCATAAGCAGAGGATACTATCCCAAGGGAGGAGGAGAAATAAATTTTAAATTTAAAAAAAAACATGAAAAATCCA
>SKFY01000002.1 GCA_007117755.1 Candidatus Woesearchaeota archaeon
AAGCCAAGTTATAATTCATGAAAGGCTTAGTAGTAGCACTATAAGCCCTTAGGAGTATGAATACTGACTCCCAATCCTTCACAATGAAACCATGCCTTATATCTTTCAAATAATCCCCGAGGGTCTTAGTGAACTCCAACCTAGCATCATACGTAGGCCTAACATAATTAAAAGTACTACCCTCATCACTCATCTTTCATCAACCCCTAATTCTCTTAATAATACTTCATTCCAATCATATAGTCCAAATTCATCATGATATAATTCTTTATTAATTTTAGATATTGTTTTAATTAACTCATCAACTTTTATATAGAGAACATCATCATTATAAATACTATCTTCACACCAATCAGTGCCATCGCTAAGACATTCTAAGTTTTCATTATTCAAAAGATAAATCTTTTTAGGAAATTTTTTCTTATTCATTTTTTGTCACCATATCTAAATCAATGATCTCAAACAAGACATCTGTACCACCATTAGGGTTACCAAAATCATACCTCGACACACGCAAATTCATTTTCTTATTCCTCCCAACCATAATCAAACCTTCTTTCAACAATATCCTCTTTATAATCAACCTCAGGCAACAACCAACCAACAAACCTTTAGATATACACACTTCTATATCCCTTTCAGTAACGCCTTCAGATAATAATAGCTCAATAGCAACGCCTTCGCCTTCATCAAGATCCTTAACAATATTGCTAATATTCATGTAATTCATTTTAACCACCTACAAAAACTGGGGACAACGGGGACATTCGGGACAAAACTAAGAATTCTAGACGACAAATTACAAATATTAAAAATAAAAACGGGGACATTTTGGGGACACAAAAATATATTGTCCCTATTTGTCCCTATTTGTCCCAAATCATTATTTATTATTTTTATACTCATATTACTTATTTATCCTCTACATATATCTCTTCATCATTTCTCTTTGTCCCGAATGTCCCGAATGTCCCTAATTCAAATTTACAAAACTCTTTTATTTTATCGTCAAACCGAATTACCCAATCATCATTTAATTTAATTAATTGAAAACCGAAAGTTTCCAGATCTTTATTTAATCGCTCTATAGTTTTTGGTAATTTTTCTTTTATTCTACTTATACGATTATAATTTTGTTCTTCTTTGTCTAAATAACCATTTAATAAAATTAAAGGAATAAGCTTTTCTAAACGATCTATGTTTTTATTGACATAAGAATATGCTCCTTTGATTAATGATTTTACATAATCTCTAGATAAAGAATTATATCTGTTAAGTAAATATTTTTCTTCTGATGTCTGACAATCTAATATTTTTTTTAAACTATTATAATTAATATCATTTAATAGTTGTAAATTTTCTTCGCTCAACTCTATTATTTTATTTAAACTTTCATCAGATATATTTAATTCATCATTTATTAAATTGATTAAATTATTTTCTTCTTCTAGAAAATAGTCTAAAACTCCTTGTTTTAAAGCAAACCCTCTTTGATGTCTATATCCTTCTTGAGTGCTTTTCCAAAATTCTTTTATATCTCCAGTAAAGTTATTTTGATTAATAGTTATATCTTTAATTAGATTTTCATAATTTTGGTTTTGTGTTTCTAAAAAATCTATTATTTTGTTTTCGTCTAGTAATTTTATTAAATAATTGTTTATACATCTAAATATTTGTTTTGTTATTAAACTATTATTTTTTATTTCTATTTTATTTAATTTTACTTGTTTGTTTTTATTTATTCTTGCTTTATCAAAATTGTTTCCAAATAAAATACAACCCCATCTTGATCCTAGTCTTTGTGGAACTTCGCCTAATTTATTTATTATATTCCTAAATTCTAGAACTAAATCTTCTGTTTGTATTAAGTCTTTAGCATTAGTTGTTAAAATAAATTGAGAGCTACATTCTACATTTAAAGTTTGTTTTCCTTTGCCTATTTTCGCTTTACCATTTTCTAATATACTTGGTAAATGATCTAATATATCTGCTTCGTATGATGAAGAAGTCATATCATCAAGAACTATTAAATCGTGATTATGTTGTATATCGCCTTCAAATGTTTTATCTGCTGTTGAATAACCTAGAAGTCTTGAAGCTCTAGCATTATCATATTTGTTGTTTGTATGTTTTTCTAATTGTGTTGTTTTTCCAGTTTTTGTATTTGTTATTATAAGAGAATGATTTTGATATTTGCTTACATCTTCGTTATATTTATTTCCATAACATACCATATTAATTCTGAAAATGTATTTTATTGTTTTATCTATTTGCCCATTTTCTAAAAGGAAATCGTTTAATATCGTTTCAAACCCTTTTTTTTTAATTATTTCTATTAATTCTTCAGTTTCAATAGGATCTATTTTCTCAAAGAAAAAAGGAATATAATCTATATCGTTTCTTTGTGTGAATTCACATTTTAATATTTCTTCACTATTATAACTTTTTTGTTCTGTTTCAGCCATAGATTTATAGTGTTCTGTTAATTTTTTATCAAATATTACAAAACTATCTGGTAAAGTTCTCTTTTTTTCATTACAATATTTTTTAAATAATATTTCAAAGTTTAGTGTTTTTAAACTTAAATTTTGTGTGCCTAAAGTTAAATGTTCTTCTGGATCTGTTATTATAAAACAATCTTTTTGACCTTCTCCTAAACTGGTTTTATATAAGTTATATTTTTCTTCTTTTATTAGAATAGGTTTTAATTTTATTATATCTAGCCCTTGATAAATTAAACTATTTATTTTTACTTTAGTTTCAGGTATTACTTTTATATTTTGATAACTCAATTCGTCTTTTCTTGTTTCAATAGTTTTTCTGAATTCTTTTTCATCTATTCCTTTTTCATTTAAGTTTTTCTTAATAATTTGATTTACTTCTTGTTCAGCCTCCTTTTCTCTTTTTTCTAGCTTATTGTTTAACTCTTTCGCTTCTTGTTTTTCTTCTTCAGTAAATCCTTTTATATTGTTCATCTTTTTAAAGCCTCAACTTCTTGTATTAATTCTATTTTTGTTCTCTTTATACTTACTTTATAGCCGTATTTATCCAATACATACAAAAAATTCTCATCTTCAGCTATTACCTTACCGAAATAATGTATATTATTCTCTAAATAGATCTTAACTAACTTTCCTAAATAAGAAACGCTTTCATTCATTCAGAACACCCCCTTCTTTTTGCTTTTCTGGTTCTATTATATACGAACCTTCATCATCAGAAGATAATTCATTTAAACAAGCATAAATAGGTTTAAAGCCGTATCTTTCTATTTTGAAGTATTGTTTTCCTTCTTCTGTTAATAAATAAGTATATCTAGCTAGTTTTGATTTATCTACGCTTTTAGAATAAGGATTTTTTATTTCTGGTTTGATAGGTTCTAAAAACTTCTCGTTGTTTTTTATTACTTCTCGTGTTAAAAAAACACCTATTAACTTTTGTTTAATTATTTTATTTTCATTCTTTATTTCTTGCATATTAACCACCTTTTTTTATATGTATCTGAATACATCTTTTT
This sequence comes from Candidatus Woesearchaeota archaeon, assembly GCA_007117755.1. Classification (GTDB taxonomy): domain Archaea; phylum Nanobdellota; class Nanobdellia; order Woesearchaeales; family 21-14-0-10-32-9; genus SKIS01. The sequence goes on from SKFY01000002.1 coordinate 3,518, forward strand.
CTATCGTTGAACCGAATTCACATCTACATTTACATTTCCCACCTTCTCGGCTTTCATTACATCTGTTACAATTCACAACACCATTTGTTACAAATGTCATTTTCCTACTTCCTGCTGTTTTTTTAATTGACTGAAAATATATTCAGAGTCTATTTGTGCGAGTATTTGATCTTCACTCAAACCTTTTTCTACACCTTCGTTTATGATCTCAACACATCTAGCCCCGTCCATTTTCAAGCCTCGCTTTCCTCGTCTATAACTTCTTTTGCTCGTTTTGTAGCATAATATCCAATAAAAGAACTTCTTGTTCTATTTTGTAGAGAACAAGCCCTATCTATTAATGCTAAATTTTCTTCTTTCAAAACGATGTTTGTTTGTTTTTTTCTTTCCATTTTCACACCAATTATACTTTATATAATTAAATAGTATATAATATTTATAAATACATCGGTATTGTATTATATAGGTTTAAATAGTATAATTACAGAATATACTTTATACCAGTATATAATAATATTTAAATAGTAGTGTATTAAACAATCTGATATGCCTAAAAGAATGTTGCCTTTAATTATTAATCCCAATTATACACAAATACTTCTATGCTTATCTGAAGAACCTTTAAACGATTTACAAGTATCTAAAAAATTAAAAAAAACATACCCTAACATAAGAAGACAAATATATATACTGAAAGAACTAGATGTTTTAAAAGAAGATAATTCTATTAATTACAATAACATAACACTAGAATTTATACGATATATTAATAATGAATCCGAATATACTGATGATGAACAAACAAGAACAGGCTTTGTATACAGAATAACTCGAAAAATAATATCGGAAGTTCCTATTAATGAAGAAGCAATATTAAAAGAAGAAATACTACAAGAAATACTAAAAAACTTCTTCAAATATTATACTAAAAAAGATCAAATAAACCAAAAAATAGTAATAAAAAATATATTTGACGACTTAATAAATACAATAATAATACAAAACCTTATGGCTGAGACAGAACAAAACGAAGATTTAGAACATCAAGAAAACATAAAATTCTTTAAACAATTAGAAAAATATCCTGAAACAAACGAATTTATAACTTTAAAAATATTGATGAGTTATGAAATCTTAAGAATATATGATAAAATAGATATATTACAAGAAACACTAAATAAGAGATTTGAACATTAAAACATCAAAGAACACCAAAGGCTTATAACATAAAATGTTCAAATCTCAACAAACTTTAAATAGTAGTAATGCAACCATAAATATATGATAAAAAACAAAGAAAAAAAAGAAGATCTATTCAATTCTAAAAAGA
>SKFY01000076.1 GCA_007117755.1 Candidatus Woesearchaeota archaeon
AATAATTATTTAAAAAAAGGTTTGCCAGAAAGAGTTTTTTTAAATTCGTTAACAAAAAGTAAAAAAGCTTCTCAAATACCTTTGGATAAGCAAGAATTAAGTGTTAGTATAGGTATTTTAAAAAAGTTAAAAATTATTGATGTTAAAAAGGATGGCGAGTTAGTTTTTTCTTTGACTGAAGAAGGTAAAAAATATTTGAATAATAAATTACCTTCCGAACATGATTTTGAAAATAAAAAAGATATTAAAGAGCTTCAGAAGCGTGGCTTGTTAGAGCAAAGAAAGAAAGCTGTTTTTAAAATTACAAAAGTTAATATACCAAGAGATTTGTTAAAGAAAATAGAGACTGATAGTTCTTCTTATGTTGAAAAGTTAACAAGTGACATGCTAAAAAAAACTATTTGGAAAGGTAAAAAATTCAGAAGTTATAGTTTACAAGTAAAACCTCCTTTCTTAGATAGAGGAAGAAAGCATTTCGTTACTGAATCTATAGAATATATTAAAAGTATTTGGTTAAATCTTGGTTTTGAAGAGTTAAGAGGAGATAAAGTGCAGAGTGCTTTTTGGAATATGGACGCTTTATTCATACCTCAAGATCACCCAGCTAGGGAGATGCAAGATACTTTTTACGTGGATAAAAAAAATAGTAATATAGAAAAAAAATTTTTTGACAAGATAAAAAAGTTGCATGAAGAAGGAGATGAAGAATCTGAAGGTTGGGGTTATAAGTATTCTAAAGAAATAGCTGAGCAGAATTTGTTAAGAACACATACTACTGTATTGACTGCTTTAAAACTTTCCCAATTAAAAAAAGAGGATTTGCCAAAAAAATATTTCAGCGTGGATAAAGTCTATAGAAATGAAGCTTTGGATTGGAAACATTTATTTGAATTACACCAAGTTGAAGGTATTGTTATTGACGAACAAGGTAGTTTTTTAAGTCTTAAAAATTATTTAACAGAATTTTTTAAAAAGATGGGTTATGAAAAGATTCGTTTAAGACCTGCTTATTTCCCCTATACCGAGCCTAGTGCTGAAGTTGATGTTTTTCACCCTATTAAAAAAGAATGGGTTGAGCTTGGAGGCTCCGGTATGATCCGGCCTGAAATTGTTAAGTCTTTACTTGGTTTTGATGCTAAAGTATTAGCATGGGGATTAGGTATGGAAAGAATCATAACTAGTTATTATGAAATAAGTGATTTGAGAGAACTTTATACTAATGATTTGAAAGATATAAGGAATAAAAAGGTTTTCATAAAATAAGACTTGAAACATAATTATTTTATGAATATGTTTTTGATAGTTTTTTAATAATTCTTTTTTGCAAGTCTTCTATTTTATCAGGATGAACAAAGTATCTTGGTGATTGAGATCTCGCTAAAGATATGTAATCTGGTTTTTTTATTTTCTTTAATATATTAAAAACAAAATTAATATTTTCATTTACTTGATTATTAGTTAGGTTATTATCTGAACAGTCAAAAGCGTCTAAGTCTATATCTAATATTATTTTTCCTTTATATTCATTAATGCTTTTTTCTAAGTCTTCATTAGTTAGTTCTGGAAGGTTTGATCTGAAAAAACAATAGTCTTGTTCTGATAATTTGCCGTTTTTAACAAATAAAGGAGGTTTTTCATTTAAGCCGTAAGAGTATAATTTAGAATTTTTTCCTTCAGGCTCTATTAGATAAACACTTTCTACAAAGCCGTGATGTACTGCGGGGACGATAAAGTTTCCTATGCTTAATTTTTTAGAGTATTCTAAGATGTTTTCATCTTTGATTGTTTCCGCTCCTGTGAATAAGTCGTGATGAGCGTCAATATGTACTAGTCTTGTTTGTTCGTTTTTGAAATTGTTATACCAATAACTGAATACTTCGTTATGAGGATCTACGATTAATAAAGGTATGTTGTTGATGTGTGTTTCTAAGTTTTTGAAAGTCATTATTTTTTTGAAAAAACACCAAACAAATATAAATTTTGTCATTAAATAGTGATTAATAAATCCTAGTAAGATTTATAAAAAAGTTAAACATCAAATGAAATATGCATAAAAATTACGAAAAATTAGGATATGAAAAAGAAAAAGTAAGTAAATCAAAAAGAACAAAACAAATAGTGGTATTAGGAAGTAGCAAAGCTATATGTACCAAAGAAGCTTATAACATGGCTTTCGAAGTAGGACAAGAACTCGCAAAAAAAGGCGCTGTTACCCTAACAGGAGGAGGACACGGCGTGATGGAAGCTGCTTTAAAAGGAGCTAAAAAAGAAGGAGGAGTTACAATAGCAATAATACCTTGGGAGAACCTCTACAAAGTTAATGATTACGCAGATTATGTGGTTGCGACAGGAATAGGATGGAGTAGGAACAGCATAAATATTAACAGTGCAGACGGATGTATAGTAATACATGGAGGAGCAGGCACTCTTAATGAAGCCACTTATGCTTATATGATGGGTAAACCTTGCGTCGCCCTAACACCTAGTGGAGGTATAGCTGAAGAAATCACTGACCGATTCTTTGACGTTAGGGAAACCGAAACTATATTAGGTACTAGTTCTCCTAAACAAGCTGTTGAAAAAATTTTAGAATTAGTAAGTAAAAGAAGTGTTAAAGATTACGAAAGTGATAAAGACGACGAGCTAATAGATGCTGAGGAAAGCAAAAATAGACATGTGAAGATTAAAAATGCCAAAAATAAGTCTTGATAAAAAAAGAGTTTTAGAACTCGTAGGGAAAAAAATAAGTGACGAAACACTTCATAAAGAAATACCTTTCATGGGTACTGATTTAGAAGAAATTACTAAAGAAAAAATCGAAGTTGAAATATTCCCTGACAGACCAGATCTTCTTTCAGAAGAAGGATTTGCTCGTTATCTAAGCTCTTTTCTAGGTGTTAAGAAAGGTTTAAGGAATTACAAAGTTAAAAAATCAGATTATGAAGTAATAGTTGAAAATTCTGTGAAAAAAGTCAGGCCTTTTACTGTTTGTGCAGTCGCTAAAAATTTAAGTTTAGATAATAAAAAATTAGACAGCTTGATAGAAATGCAGGAAAAACTCCATATAACACATGGTAGGAGAAGAAAAAAAGTCGCGATTGGTGTTTATCCTCTTGACAAAATTAGTTTTCCCATAAAATATAAGGCTTTATCACCTGATAAAATATTTTTTAAACCTTTAGATTCAGATAAAAAATTATCTGGAAAAGAAATAATTAATAAAACCGATAAAGGTAAAGAATTTAAGCATTTACTCAAAGGCTTCAATAAATACCCTGTTTTTATAGATAATAAAAATAATTTTTTGAGTATGCCACCAGTTATTAATAGTGAAGACGTGGGCAAAGTTAATACATCCACAAAAGAAGTTTTTATAGAGTGCAGCGGTACTGATTTGAAGGCTTTAGAACAAGCTCTGAACATAGTAGTTACTAATTTAGCAGATACAGGAGCTGAAATTTACGAAGTTAAAGTTTCTTATGAAGATAAAAATTTGTTAACTCCCAATTTAAAGAATAAAGAGTTAAAAGTAAATATTGATTGGATTAATAAATGGTTAGGACTAAGTTTAAATCAGAAAGAATTTAAAGAAAGTATTGAGAAATGTGGTTTAAATTATGAAAAAGGAAAAGTTCACATACCTCCTTACAGAGTTGATTTTTTACACCCTGTTGATGTCGCGGAAGACGTGGCTAAAGGTTATAAATATTATAATTTTAAAGGAGAAACTGTCAATCTTCACACAGTAGGATCTGAAGATAAATTAGAAATCTTAAAAAATAAGATAAGAGAAATAATTATAGGACTTGGTTTTATTGAAAATTATAGTTTAAACTTAATCAGTGGAGATCTTCAAAAAAAATTAGGTAGTAAAAAAACAGTTCATTTGTTAAACTCAATAAGTGAAACTCATGACACTATGCGTGAACACGTTATTTATTCTTTATTAATAAATGCTGAGTTTAATAAAAAAAATGTTTATCCTCAGAAAATGTTTGAAGTTGGGACTAGGTATGTGAATGAAAAAAATGGTGTTGTGGAAAAAGAAAGTTTGGCTTGTTTAATGGTTGGTGATTTTACAGTTACTAATGCTTTGCAAATTTTAGAAGTTTTTAAAAAGAGTTTTGGTATTAATTTAGAATTGGTTGAGAAGGATCATCCTTTATTTATTAGTGGTAGGAGTGGTTATGTTTTGTATAAGAAAAAAATTGTTGGTTTTTTAGGTGAATTAAAACCTGAATTTATTCATGAATTAGAAATTGAATTCCCTATTTGTGGTCTGGAATTAGACATTGGTTTTTTATTGGAGGATTTTTAGTCTCACACCTTAATTTCTCATAGAAAAAAAATTTTGAAACGAAAAAACAAGTCATTACTTATTTTATTATTATCTTTTCTTTTTTATTTAATCAATTTCATCATTATAATAATTCTTAATATATAATCATCTTCGTACATTATACTTAATATTTAATTGTCTTCATTATGATTATCTTTCTTAATATTCAATAATATTCTTTTTAATTATTATCATTATTTAATCAACTCATATTATTATTATTCATATTTAACCAAATTCATCATCATTATTTAATCAACTCATATTATTATTAATTTTAATGTTGTTAATATTATCATCATTGTTATACTTATTATTATCAATGTTATAATTATCATCATTGTTATACTTATTATTATCAATGTTATAATTATCATCATTGTCATCCTTATTATTATTATCTATATAGAAAAT
>SKFY01000087.1 GCA_007117755.1 Candidatus Woesearchaeota archaeon
CATTGAGTACTCTCGTGCCGGGCTCTAACTCTATGGAAGTCTCTAATAATATATAAAGTTTGTTAATAAAAAAAACAAAAATAATAATAAAATGATTTATATATCTACTTGAATAGGTTGTGCAGCGTCAACACTAAAATCATAATCGTCGTCTAAAAACTCTATGTCTGCTTGCATCATCAAAGCTTGACCTAGCGCTATAAGAGCTTCAAAACTCTTTTCTTGAGTTAAATGATTTCTTATTAAAAGCTCAACTTCTTCAAACTCGGTTCCTTCTTCAAAAAACTGAGGGTTATCCTCGAAGAAACTCAGAACTTCTTCATCAGTCACTTCTTCATCAACTTCAGCCATGGCCAATCTCTCGATTTGCAATCCTTGCTTTTGTTGTTCTAAAAAAGCATTATAATCCATTCCTTGAGCTTCAACTTCTGCTCTAAAACCTTCCAAATCCCTTCCTTGTTGTACTAAGATAGCTTCTATTTCTTGTTCAACTTCTTCACTAGTTATAGTAATATCTCTTCTTTCAGCTTCCTGAACTAGGACTTTCTGAAAAACCAGCTCTTCAGCTGCTTGTGAAAGAGTTATTTGTTGAGGACTAGTCATCTGTAAGCTACTCTGAATATCTCTAATCTCACTAAACATTATCTCTTCTCCATTAAGAATTATGACTGCTTCGTCAGTAAGTACCGGGTCTGGTTCGAATTCGGTGGGTTCAGTAGCAAAAACTGTATTAAATAAAAAATAAACTATTGCTACGACGACTACTAAAACCGCTACGCCTCCCACCACGTATGGTGTGAAGTCTTGTTTTTTGCTAGCCCTAGGTATTTTTCTAGGTCTTTTCTTAACACTTGTTTTTTTAGTGCTTGGCTTCTTCGTACTTGTTTTTTTCTTTTTAGTTACCATAATAAAATATTCACCTTTTATGAATAGTCATATCTAATATAATTTAAAAGTATCGGTTTTCTTTTTAGAAGGGAATAAGTCTTCCTTTCTAGTTAAATATTTATAATATGAAGATTTTACAAAGGTAATAATGAATGATATCATAATAGGAAGAGAAGAGAACGATAAAAAAAAATTAGGTATGCGTGGATCTGTACTCTTAGGAAAGCACTACGTAAAAATGGGTAGGACTACGTCTCTTTCTAATAAAATATTTTTAGATGTGGCTAAAAGCCATGTAGTGTTTGTTTGTGGTAAAAGAGGAGGTGGTAAATGCTTAACAGAAGACGCGTTAATAACATTAGGTGATGGGTCTAGAAAGAAAATAGCTGAATTAGAGTATGACGATCATCAAATTTTTAGTTTAGACAAAGACTTAAGGATAAAAAATAAAGAAAAAGAAGCTTTCTATGAAAGAACTGCTGACTCTTACTTAACAATAACTTTGGAAAGTGGAAAAACCATTAATTGCACTGAAGAACATCCTTTATTAACAATACTTGGTTGGGAAGAGGCTTGTGAATTAACAATAGGTAGTAAAATAGCAACTCCTAAAATAATACCTGTATTCGGCGAATCTGATGTCTCTGAAGAAAAAGTTAAGCAAGTAGCTTATGAAATATCTGGTTATCATTATCCTGATGATGAAATAGAAAAAGAAAGAAACAAATATTTTAATAATTCTCAGAGAAAAATACCTGCTTTTGTTTATAAACTTCCTAAGCACAAACTAACTCTTTTCCTCAATAGGTTATTCTCTGCGGACGCTTCATTATACAAGTCTGATTCTTGGAAAATAAGAATGCCTGTAAGTCAAGTAATAGGAAAAGAGGTACAGCACTTATTATTAAGATTCGGCATACTTTCCAAATACAAGAATAAAAACTTAATATTAGAAAATTCTAATGTTAAAAAATTCTTAAACGAGATTGGTTTACACGGTCAAAAGCAAAAACTACAAAAAATTGCTTTAAGAGAAACTGTTATTGAGGAAGATCAAGACTTAGACACTGACTTATTAGAATTTTTCGATCCTGATGACTGGGAAGCAATAGGTGAAAATTTCAAAAAACAAATAAGTGGTTTTTCTTACAAAGACAACACCGTTAATGAATTAATACTCGTGGACTTACTTAAAAAATCTGATATTTATTGGGATGAAGTTGTGAAAATAGAGAAAATAGAGAAAAAAACCACTGTTTATGACTTAACTGTTCCTGAAACTAATAACTTTTTAGCTAATGACTTAATAGTTCATAATAGCTATACAATGGGTGTTATAGCTGAAGGAGTTGCTGATTTACCATCGGAAATAAGAAATAATACGTCTATACTATTAATAGATACTATGGGTATTTATTGGACTATGAAGTATCCTAATAAGCAAGATCCTTCAATACTCAGGCAGTGGGAGTTGGATTCTAAAGCTTTAGACGTTAAAATATTCACTCCTCAAGGTTATTACAAACAATTTAAGGAAGAAGGAATACCAACCGACTATCCTTTCGCCATCAAGCCCAGTGAATTATCTGGTCAAGACTGGAACATAACTTTTAACATAAAAAGCGAAGACCCTTTAGGTGTTCTTATAGAGAAAACTATTCATGATCTGAACGAAGAAGAAATAGACTTTGACTTAGATGATGTATTAAATAAATTACAAGAGCAAGAAGCTGAAAAACACGTAATAATAGCTGCTAAAAATAATTTCTTAAACGCTAAGTCATGGGGTGTTTTTGATAAAGATGCCACGCCTATATCTAAATTGGTCAAAGCTGGTCAAGTAGGTGTTCTTGACATATCTTGTTATGCTACTATGCCTGGTGGTTGGAACATAAAAAATTTAGTTGTGGGCTTGGTTTGTCAAAAACTTTTTGTTCAAAGAATGAGTAGTCGTAAAGACGAAGAATATAAAGAAGTTCATAAAAGCGTAAATCCTTTCTCTGATGAAGATGCGAATCAAGAAAATCCTTTAGTATGGCTAGTTATAGATGAGGCGCATGAATTCTTACCTAATCAAGGTAAAACACTCGCTACGGATCCTTTAGTAACTATTCTTAGGGAAGGTAGGCAACCTGGTATAAGTTTAATACTCGCTAGTCAGCAGCCTGGAAAAATACATACGGATGTAATGACTCAATCTGATACAGTCATAGCTCATAGAATAACTGCTAAGTTAGACACGGATGCTTTAGGAACTCTCATGCAGAGTTATATGAGGAAAGGCTTGGTTGAGGAACTAGATAATCTTCCTAGGGAGAAAGGAGCTGCTATAATTTTTGATGATACTAATGAGCGCATGTATCCTATGCGTATAAGACCTAGGTTTACTTGGCATGGTGGTGGTAGCCCTACTGCTATAAAAGACAAAAAAGAAGATTTCTGATTATTATCTGAGTAATATTTATAAAAAATTAAGTCTTTCTTAACTCATAAGATGGGGTTTTCAAAAAATTTTCCTAAAACTAGTGATAAAAGTGTTTATCCTAAATGGGTTGAAGTGACTCTTTCGGAAGATGAAGAAAAAGAAGCTGAGCAAATTGCTAGGAAAAAAAGTATTCATTTAATGAGGGAGTGTATTGAGGATGCTCGTTTAATAGTTAGGGAGAAAAGATTAATGGAAAGTCAGAAACAATTAGTTGATATAGCCACGGCTTTATTTGATAAAAGAGCTAGTCATGTTGTTTTCTTTAAAGAAGAACTGGCTAAGAAAAAGTTTGATAATCTTCAACGCGATGCTTAATTTTTTCTATTCTTAAAAAATGTTTATCTTGTAGCTTATTCCTCTGCACAATATCATAGTTAATCCTGAAAAGGTTTTCGTGTCCCGCGTATAAATCCTTTAAGCTAATAATTCCTTTATCTTGTGTCACTCTCCTATCTAAAAAAGTACTATTAACCATTATTCTATAAACTCTTTCTGACTCGCGCTCCCCGATTTTCTCCCTTATCAAATCTACTAAATCGTGATTCATTAACAAATGGTGAATCAGTCTTCATTTATATTACTTATTTTTTTTTGAAAACATTCTACAATTTTTTTTTGGGGATAACACTTTTATAATACCTATTCTTACCTTCTTTGAAAGGTGATATTTTTGAAAGTTGAAAAAAATGATGTTGTAAAAGTTGAGTATACCGGGAAATTTGATGATGGTACGGTTTTTGACACTAGTGAAAAACACGGTCAGCCTTTAGAATTCGAGGTTGGTAGTGGAAAAGTCATAAAAGGCTTTGACGAGGCTATTCTTGGTATGGCTAAAGATGAAGAAAAAGAAATCGAGTTAGATCCTTCTCAGGCTTATGGGGATAGAAAAGAAGAATATGTTCAGAAAGTTCCTAAGGACCAAATGCCTCAAGGTGTTGATATTAAGCCTGGAATGGTATTAGCTGTTAAAGCACCTAATGGTCAGGAGTTCCCTGCTAGTGTTGCTGAAGTTGAGGATGAAACAGTAACTATTGATATGAATTCTCCTTTGGCTGGTAAGGTTTTACACTTCAAGCTTAAAGTTGTGGATATAAAAAAGAAATAATTAACTAACTAACTCCTTTATTTTTTATTTATTTTAAAAAATTATAATGCCTAGTTATAAATTCTTTCACGTCAGGACTAGCACTTGTGGAGAAGTCTGCTTCTAATAAAGTGGTATTAGCTGGTACGTTATGAACTAAACGAGA
>SKFY01000049.1 GCA_007117755.1 Candidatus Woesearchaeota archaeon
CTCACGACTTGGTAGGTGGTCAGTATTATATTAATGCGCAAGAAATTAATGGTCAGTGGAGAACAATTGTTGCTGAGGAGATACTGGCTGATTCTTTATTCACCAAGCTTTATTATTTTAATGGTCATGGTGTTGAAAATTTTGAATTGTTACATCGTGAAGTCGGGCAAGTTACTGGTAATAACATATTAGTCTGGGATGTGAAGTGGTAAGGCAGACTTAGTAACAATAAGTAGTCACTTACTAATTTTTTTATTTAGTATTTTTTTGAGTTTTGTTATTATTTTTTCTATGTTCATTTTGTTCTTTTTTATGTAGAAAGGAGGTAATTCAGAACCATAGTAAACTAGTTGGTTTCTTTTTATTCTTAAAGTGTTTAATATTTCCGTTTCATGTTCTTTAAATTCGCCATAATGCATTTTTATGTATTCTATTAAGTCTTTGTGACTGAGTGTTTTGTATCCATCACAGAATAATATCGCCGTTATTAGTTCTTTGCATATTTCATAGTATGCTTCTGCTAGTAAAGAACTTTCTTTTTCTAAATCATACATATCTATTTTTGAATATCTTAGATTTGCTAGTTTAACTAAGCTTTTTGCTTTTTCTTTATCCTCTTCTATTTTTATAAGTTCCATTTAGAATATTTTTATGTATCCTCTTAGTTTTATTCCGTTAAGAATATTGTTTTTTAATTCATCGGGAAGTTTGTTTATGTCTTCTGAGAAGAATACTTGTATTTTTTTATTAAGTAACTTTTCGTATTTTTCCAGATTTAGTTTTTGTTCTTCTGCTTGCACATATATGTCAATATCGCTTTTTTCTGTGTCTTCTCCTTTAGCCGTGGATCCGAAGAGTATTATCGTTTCACACCCCGTTTTTTTTTCTATATACTCTAGTATTTTTGAGTTTTCTATGTTTTCTAAAGAATTTATTTTTTTGTAGAATTTGAACTTCTCATTTTTATTAGCCCTATAGTATTTAAAGATGTCTTTTTCTTCTTTTACAAAGTTTTCTTTTATTAACTCTGTAATATGTAGTTTTACGGATGTCGTGGCTAAATCGATATTCTTACTTATTCTTCTTATTTGGTGTTTTTCTTCTGGTTTTTCAAGGAATTCTTTGAAAACCCTCCAATTGTTATTTTTTTGTAACATAAGATACATATATGTATCAATTGTTATATAAATGTTTCTACTTATTTGTTGCATATTTTAACAAAAAAAACTATGTTTAATAACAACTCCTGCTAAAAAACCGGAAAGTTTCGCGAGAATTCTTGTTAAGTAAAAGGCTTTGAAATTATATAAATCTTTAAATAACAATTTTGTATACTCTTTGCTTATGGATAAGGTTTTTGTGCTTATTCCGGCTTTTAACGAAGAGTCCAGTATCAGTAAAGTCGTGAAGGATTTGAAAAAGAACGGCTACAACAACATCTTAGTAGTAGACGACGGGAGTTCCGACAACACCACAGCCGTAGCTGAAAAAGCCGGAGCAGAAGTATTGACACACATCATAAATAGAGGCCAAGGGGCCGCTTTACAAACAGGCATGAGCTATTTGAAGGATAAAGCAAGCGTTGTTGTTCATTTCGATGCTGACGGCCAACACGACCCTAAACAAATACCTCGTTTTTTAAAAGAAATTAAGAATTACGACGTGGTTTTAGGCTCACGTTTTTTAGATAAGACTACTAAGATGCCATTATCAAAGAAAATACTTTTGAAAGGCGCAGTCTGGGTTAGCTGGGCCATGACAGGTTTGAAACTTAGCGACACCCACAATGGTTTCCGAGCTTTGAATAATAAGGCTCTGCGTAAGATTAAGTTAAAACAAGACGATATGGGCCACGCCACGGAGATCCTGGATGAGATTAAAATCAATAAATTAAAATATAAGGAGGTCCCAGTTACTATTAAGTACACGAGTTATAGTATGAGTAAAGGCCAAAGCGTTTTCAACTCTTTGAAAATACTCTACCATAACCTCCACCATAAATTCATAAAATGACTAGTTTATTTAGCTTAATAATAGGATTCGGAGCTTTGTTCTTACTAATAAGAACTATTTTGAAGTACAGAAAAGGCTTTTTTGACTCAGGAGAAACAGTTTTTTGGAGCCTCGTATGGTTCACACTCCTAACACTAAGCATTTACCCAGGCCTAAGCAATTACTTCGCAAAACTCCTAGGCATAGACAGAGGAGTAGACCTAGTAGTTTATATCAGCATAGTCGTCCTGTTCTTTATGAATTTCCACTTCTACACAAAAATCATGAAACAAGACCAAGACTTAACCAAACTAGTCAGAAAAATAAGCAAGAAAAAATAAAAAACCTTTGGTCGCTACTCAACACATTAATTTTTTTTATAAGCATCCCAAGTAGAACCAGCCATACTCTCCAAATCATGCACCGGAACCCAACCAAGCACTTTCTCAGCCTTCTTATTACTAGCAATTAAAGAAGCAGGATCACCATGCCTCCTACCAACCACTTCAAAAGATATTTTTTTACCAGAAACTTTTTCAAAAACCTTGATTAACTCAAGAACAGAATAACCCTTAGAAGAACCAAGATTAACCACGCAACTGTCTTTAACACTTAAAGCCTTTATATGAGCATCCGCCAAATCAGAAACATGAATATAATCCCTTATACAGGTACCATCACGAGTGTCATAATCATCACCAAAGACTTCTAAAGATTTTCTTTTACCACTTAAGACTTCACAAATAATAGGGAATATATTAGAAGCAAAAGGATCTATATAACCCAAGGAGTCACCAGCAACGTTAAAATAACGAAGCACGACAAAATCAATACCTTTCTGCTTATGATACCATTTTATCAAACGCTCAGATTCTAACTTAGTAAAACCATAAAAATTAACAGGATTAACCAAGTGATCCTCACTTATTACTTTTTGACCAGGCTCACCATAAACCGCAGCGGAACTGGAAAAGACTATTTTTTTAACGCCGAACTCAACCATGACATTAAGAATATTAATAGTACCAATGATGTTCTGAGAATACTTAGCCAAATCCCTCATGGATTCACCAGCATCTTTCAAAGCAGCAAAGTGCATAACAACATCAAAATTTTTCTTGGAAAAAACCTTTCTGAGAAACTCCACGTCTAAAATATCACCCTCATAAAAAGATACTTCCCCCGGCAATAAAGACTTCACACCCTTAGATAAGTTATCAATAACAGAAACATCATGATCCCCAACCAATTTATTAGAAACCACACTACCAATGTAACCCGCGCCACCAATAACCAAAACATTAACCATTAGACTACATAAGTATTACAAGAACATATAAAAAATTTTGCAAAAAAAATGGTAAAGTATAAATAATCAAACAAATAAAAAAAGATTTAAGATGATAGAAGATTTCAAAAAACTAATAAGCAAACCCACGAATTTTTACAAAGACCTAAAGAAAAAGAGCTACGGAGACGTAATCAAATTCTTACTAAAAATAAACTTCATACCCTACTTTCTCTACTTCCTATTCCTACAAGGAGGAGAACTAAACATATACATAGGACTAACCATAATCATATCCCTAATCTACGCATTACTATCACTAACCATCGGGCCATTCATAAACGCACTAATAACACACATAGGCGTATTAATAGTAGGAGGTAAAGATTACAAAAAAACCTTCTTAGCAACAGGACACGCCATGAGCATATCCGCACCATACTTACTAACCGCAGCTATACTAGTAGGATTATTCATAAACGCCTCAGAAGCCATACTAATAAGCCTTACCTTACTAGGAGGACTAATAGCCTTCGCAGGAGGAATACACGTACTAATAACCGAGATAATAGGCTTGAAAGTACTTCACAAACTAACAACTTTAAGAGCCATAATAGCCGCGTTAATAATACCAATAACAATCTTCCTACTATTCGTATTACTAATAGTGGCTTTATCAACCATACTAATAATAGGATTCTTATAAAAGACGAAGGTTTTGAATTCCTTGTTTTTGAAAAGTATCGGGTGGTGTCCGAAACATTTATATTAATCATTTTGGTTTAAAAAAAGATGAAATTAGGGGTTGTAATAACCGGCCTAGGGGTTGGCGGAGCTGAGAATCATCATCTGAAAGTCTTGCCTAAACTACAAAAGCAATCAGAAGAACATGCACTTAGAAAGAGAAATAACAAAACTAGTCAGGATGATGAGCAAGAGAAAATGAAGTTATTGTTTTTAATAACTGCTTCTCATTATTTTTCGAAAGGTTTCCGAGTTTTCTTAAGGTATTGTTATTAAAGATTTAATTCAATTAATGATTTATGGTTAAAAGAATTAACGTTGTAGAATCTAAGTTTAATAATTATTTAGAAGAAGGTTTGTTAAAAAAGGAAGAGTTTAATTATAATATTCACAACGCTTTTTTTAATAAATCTTTGGAGAGTTTAAAGACTGCTAACGAATTATTTTTAAGAAAAATCTCTCCTTTATGGGTTGTTGTTATTTGTTATTATTCTATGTTTTACATGGCTAATGCTTATATTTACAGAAGAGGTTATAAGATAAGTCATAGGATTGTTCATGAAGTTACTAATGAAGCTTTAATAGTTC
>SKFY01000092.1 GCA_007117755.1 Candidatus Woesearchaeota archaeon
GAATGAGTACTGAAAGAAAAAGAATAGCTCAACAAGTAAAAGATGGTGAAAAAATCTTAGTTTTATACTCTGGTTGCGCACCTTATCCTGTTGTGTTATCAAGATTAGCTCGTCCTAAAAAAATAGTTGGGGTGGAATTAAATCCTGAAGGTCATAAGTACGCTGTTGAAAATATTAAGTTAAATAAAATTAATAACGTTGATTTGATAAATGAGGACGTGGCTGATGCTATTAGTAAATTAGGTGATGAGTATGATCGTATAATAATGCCTGCTCCTGATAATGCAAAAGAACATATTCAATTAATAGCTGAAAAATTCAAGAATGTAAAAAATATACATTACTATGACTTCTCAACAGAAAAAGAAATAAATGATTTAGAGCAGAAATTAAAAGGATTATTCCGGGGTTCTGATTTGAATACTGTTAAATGTGGTCATTATGCTCCTTATACTTACAGGGTGTGTGTTGATATAAAAAGAGACTTGGAATAAGAAAAATCATTCTGATTTATAATTAGTTCATTATTTCATCCTAGTTTAACAAAGCATTTTTAACTAAAAACGTATTACTAAATTATTGTGCGCGATGAAGATGTGAACACCCGCTGACCTGAAAGGGAATGAAGAGGACGAGTAACTGCTGAGCGCCGCTCTTATTAAAGAAAAAAAAATTCTGTAATCTTACAAAAAAAAATTTAGCCAAACATTCCTTTATAGGTGTTTTCTTCCTCTTCTTTACCTTTAACTTTCTCTATGGCTTTATCAAAGTCCTTCTGTGTGACTTTAGTTCTTTTAGCTCTTATAGCGTTATAACCTGCTTCTGTACAAACACTTTTAATCTCTGCACCAGACATGCTTTCTATTTGCTTATATGTTCTCTCTTCATTATAAGACTTGTCTAAAGTCATGTTTTTAGAATGAATCTTAAAAACTTCTTTCAATCCTTCTTTACTCGGTATAGGAACTTCTATTAATCTGTCTAAGCGTCCAGGTCTTAAAATAGCGGGGTCTAAAATATCTTTTCTATTAGTACAACCAATAACTTTAACATTATCTAAAGGTTTAAAACCGTCAAGTTCGGCTAATAATTGCATAAAAGTTCTTTGAACTTCTCTTTCCCCACTAGTACCCATATCTACTCTTTGAGCAGCTAAAGCATCTAATTCATCAATGAATATTATGCTTGGAGCATTATCTTTAGCCATCTTAAAAACTTCCTTAACAAGCTTAGCTCCTTCACCTATAAACTTCTGTACAAGTTCAGAACCTACTATTTCTACAAAAGTACTCTTTGTACTGTTAGCTACTGCTTTAGCAAGTAAAGTCTTACCAGTTCCTGGAGGCCCGTGTAACAAAATACCTTTAGGAGGAGTAATACCTACTTTTTTAAATAACTCAGGGCTTTTTAAAGGAAGTTCAACAACTTCTTTCAATTCTCTTTCTTGTTCTTTCAAACCACCTATATCTGACCATTTAATCTTGGGTTTGTCAATAATCATGAATTTATCCGCTTCTAAACTTTTCTCACTCTCTATTTTGTCAACTATAGTAAGATTTTTTTGTTCAACAGTAACCAAATCACCTGTTTTAATCTCTCCAACCTCGCTTGATTTATTAACTAAAAACCTATTACCGTTGGGAACTCTTATAATCGCTGTTTTTTCAAAAACTTCAACTACGTCTGCGAGCATTAAAGCAGGACTTCTATACCTGTCAACTTCCATCTTAAGCTGAAAAATTGTTTCTCTTAAAACCTTATTTTCCTGCTCTAAATTATTCATGTTATCTTCGTATCTAGATGCTTCGTCTGATTTTTGAGCAGTATCTTCGCTTGTCATTCTTAATTAAGAGTGAGTATTCTTATTTAAATTTTTAGGGTTTACCCTTTTCTTTTATAAAAGAAGGAGTTTTTTAGTTGTCTTCGTTAAAAAAGTGCTTTTTTTATCGCCTATAAGCATAACATCTTCTATTCTAACGCCTTGTTTTTTATACAGGCCTGGTTCTATAGTCACAACCATGTTTTTCTCTAGAATTTCTTGTTTAAAAGGTTCTTCATGAACCTCTACGCCTACTCCATGTCCTAGGCTATGAATAAAGTATTTTTTGTCTTTTCCAAAAAATTCATTAGTATCATCTTCCAATTTCTTTAATTTAATACCTGGTTTTAAATCTTGTATGGCTTTTTCTTGTGCTTCTAGAACTTTATTATAAAAAACAACATCTTCCGTATTAGGCGTCCCTACATAAAAAGTCCTTGTCATATCACTACAATATCCTTTATAAACAAAGCCTAAGTCTATCACTAAAAAACCTTTTTTTATCTTTCCTTTATTATCGTGATGAGCGTTTTTACTATTTGCGCCACTAGCGACTATTGGGTCGAAGGCTATGCCTAAATCATTTTCTAAAGCATATCTTCGTATATACCTTTCTATATCTTTTTCTGTTTTGAATCCTTTAAAATCTTTAATAATACTAGATATGCATTTATCTCCGTGGGAACAAGCTTTTCTTATAAAATTTAATTCGTCTGGTTCTTTAACACTTCTTAATTTATTCATGTAATCACTACAATCTTCTACCGCTCCCATTTTTTCCTTTAATTTAAGACTTATTTCAGAAGGATCCACGCCTAATTTTTTCTTCAGTAAACTTTTTGCTTTATTTATGCTTATTAAATCATAATTTTTGTCGTTAAAAGTCTCTAAAGGACTTTTAAACAATAAAGGCTTCTCATCCCCTAAGAATAATAATGAATGACTTATATTCTTGCCAACAAACCATTTGAAAAAATTATCGTCTCCTTGACAAAACAAATAATTTACTTTTTTTTCCTTAACATAATCTTTTATTTTTTCATATTTTCTCATCATAAAAAATAGTTAAGACCTAAATATTTTTAAACAATACGATTTTATTAAAGGGTTATGGATTCAAAAACAAAATTTGAAATTATAACTAGAAACTTACAAGAAGTAGTCGGTGAGGAAGAACTAAAGAAAATTTTAAAAGAAAGAAACCCAAAAGTTTATTTAGGAGCTGCTCCGACGGGAAAACCTCACGTAGGTTATTTTGTTACTGTTATGAAACTAGCAGACTTTCTAAAAGCAGGGTGTGAAGTAACTTGCTTATTCGCTAATTTACACGCTTACTTGGATAATATGAAAAGTAATTGGGAATTATTAGAAAAAAGAACCGAATACTACGAACTCGTATTTAAGGAAATGTTAAAAGTAGTTGGGGCGCCACTAGACAAATTAAAATTTGTAGAAGGAACAGACTTTCAGCTAAAAGAAAAATACACGTTAGACATGTATAAGATGAGTGCTTTAACCACGACAAGAGATACTGTAAGGGCGGGTGCTGAAGTAGTTAAACAAGTAGATACTCCTAAGATGAGCAGTTTATTATATCCTTTACTACAAGGATTAGACGAAGAATACCTTGGTGTGGACATACAATATGGAGGAGTAGATCAAAGAAAAATATTCATGCTTGCACGGGAATTCCTGCCGAAAATTGGTTATAAAAAAAGAATACACTTAATGAGTCCTTTAATACCTGGACTAGGTGAAAGTGGGAAGATGAGCAGTTCAGAACCCAATAGTAAAATAGACTTTGAAGATACTGATAAACAAATAAGGAAGAAGATCAACAAAGCTTATTGTAAAGATGGAGAATTAGATAATGGGCTTTTACCATTATGCAAATACTTAATATTCAGTAGAATAGAAGGAGACTTTATTATAAAGAGACCGGAGGAATACGGCGGGGATATAGGTTTTAAAAACTATGAAGAACTAGAAAAAGCTTTCGAAAGTAAAAAACTAAGTAGTATCGATTTAAAACAAGGAGTCTCTGAAGAAATCATAAAAATGGTCTCTCCAGTAAGAAAAGCGCTTGAAAAACACGCAGTATTAACTCAAGAAGCTTATCCTTAAATTTCCTAAATATTTATATAACCTTATTTTCAAGTAAATAGGATATTCAAAAAAATTTGGGTTCTTCAAAATGAAAAAAACCAAATTATCCGTGATGATTGTTGTACTTGCGTTGCTTATTTTTATAACTATTTTTGCTTCACCTATTAAAGGACATGATAATATTTATACGCAAGAGGGAGATTTTGAAGTAGTGAATATTTCTTTTGTGGATCCTACGCCTGGGAATGATAGTTTAGTTTCATCAATTCAGTCTTTAATTTTTAACACTAATGTTGTAACTAGTGGTTTGCAAAATTTCATATGGAATTGGGACGGGACTAATTATTCATTATATGATGATTCTTTGGTTTTGATGATGAACTTTGATAACCGAAGTGAGTTGGGAGAAAACAATAGTTTTGTTCGGGATTTGAGTTTGTATAATCATCATGGTCAGCCAGTTGGAGATACTAATTTTAGACCTGATGGTGTTTACGCGGGAGCTTACGAGTTTTGGGATGATGGTTATATTCGTGTTGAAAACACTC
>SKFY01000072.1 GCA_007117755.1 Candidatus Woesearchaeota archaeon
AAGATTTGTTAGAAGAGATACTGAATAATCAAAAAGAAATGCTTTCTTTACAAAAAAAGATCTTAAAGAAAGAAGAAGAAATAGATGAGAAAGAACAAAAAGTCTTGGATTTAGAGAGGGAGGAATTGTCACAAGAGCAAAAAATACTTTCTAAAGAAGACGAGGAGTACGATGAGTTAAAGAAACTTGAAGAAATAGAAAAAGAAGTTTTGGAAAAGGTCAGTAAGGATAACGCGCTTAAGAAAATAACTTATAGAGACGTTACAAAAGGTATTATAGGGGCTTTTTTTGGTATAGTAGGGCATTTCGCATTCGCTAAAGGAGCTAGTATATCACAAGATTTTTCAATAATGAGAAGCACTTCATTATTAATAACGAGCTTTATAATAATAATTATTTTTCTTTACTTTACAGGATTCAGATCAGTTAAAGAAAAATTTGTTTTTAAGTTTTTACCAGTACGAGCACTAGTGATATATTTTTCAGCA
Source organism: Candidatus Woesearchaeota archaeon (assembly GCA_007117755.1). Taxonomy (GTDB): domain Archaea; phylum Nanobdellota; class Nanobdellia; order Woesearchaeales; family 21-14-0-10-32-9; genus SKIS01. Next base: position 489 of record SKFY01000072.1, read on the forward strand.
TTAATAACTGTTAGTTTCGTATTAGTTCTATACGGATTTATAGATTTTACAACGCCTTTACTAGAGTATTATAATACTTTAGCAGCTATTAGCATATTAGCAGTTATAGGAGCGGGAACTGCCGATTTACTCGGTAAAGTGGAGGAATGAAAGAAATGTGGCCTTTTAATAAAAAAATAAACAAGCATAAAGCAATAGAATTATCAAAGAAAATGAAGAAATTAGTAGACCAAGAATTGTACAATTATATTAGTATTATAAATAATAACGAAGATTTAACACACGAACAAATAGACAATGTTCAAAAACTAATATTAATAATAGAAAATTATAATGAGTTAGAAATTAAGAATTTAATGGAGTATAAAGAAAGTAAATTATTCGAACAACTTAAGCAAGAAAGCTTTATTTTTTCAAAAGCACTTAAGAAATTAGCAGAGGATTTTAAGAAACACGATTACGAAGACGCTATTAAAAAGTTTGAAGAAGTATCTGAAGAAGCAGATAAGATATACAAAGAAGTCTCAGAATTCTTAATTATTAATTGAGACTTTGCTTCCTAAACACTGACCAGGCATTCCTTTTTCAAAAATAGCCCTTACTTTACCACTGTTACCATGAACACTAGCTATTTTACCTTTAATAATGTTTTTACCAGTGTTATAATTAACTTCTTTACCAACTATTTTTTTAGCCTTATCCAGATCATAACCACTAACTTCGATAATAACGTGATTACCACTTAGAGTATGTCTTGATCTTCTGAAACTAGTTATTATACCTTCCATGATTAATCATGAATTCATAATTTATTTATAAACTTTATCCCTTAAAAAATTATAAAGATATAAATAAATAAAAGTATTACCACTGTTAAGATGTCACTTATAATAGCATTGGAAGGAGTAGAAAATAGTGGTACAACAACACTTTCTGAACTGCTGAACGCATATTTTATCAGTCAAGGAGTAGAATCTAAAGTTGTACAGAACCCAGGTATTAAAACAGTGAGGTTTTTGAATAATCTCAGCAAAGAAGACAAGGACAGATCTTTTTTATACCCTGAATTAGAAAATACTAATTTTAAAGATAAAGAGTATTTATGGGATAAATTAGACGTGGAATTAGAAGTGGCGCAGGAAGAATTAGAAATCCAACTAAAAAGAGCAGATTTGTACTTCTTAGATAAGTCTTTTTTAACTTTATTAGCCTATACAGGATATGGTTTAATGAGGAGTAAAAAAGATTTAGACCGATTAAAAAATGTTATTAAAGACATAAACCCAGCCCATAAAAGCTTTTATTTAGAAATTGACTTTAGTGAGATGATGCTTAGGGAGATGAAAAAACCCAGGCCACAAGATAAAATATGGGTTAATCCAGACCACGAATTTTATAATAGAGTAGTGAGAGGCTATAGATTAGAGACAAAAAATTCTCCTGATATAGAGAAGATAAAGAATGATAATTTGAAAAATACTTTTGAAGAACTAAGAAGAAAAATAGAAGAATACAAACCAAACTTTTATAAATAAAAACTTTTTTCTCTAGACACTATGAAAGTTCCTAAATTAAGAAAAAGACATTGTCCTCACTGTAATAAACATACAGAGCAGAAAGTTTCACAATCTAAAGGAAAAGGAAGAAGTAAAGCCAGACCCCTTAGTAGAATGGGAACTGCCAGGGTCAGAATGAGAGGACAAAAAAGAGGAGCTGGTAATCTCGGAAAATACGGTTCTAAACCACCAATTAAGAATTGGAAATTAACAGGTAAAAAACAAAGTAAGAAAACAGATTTCAGATTTGAATGTACTGTTTGTAAGAAAAAAACAATACAAAAAGAAGGTCTGAGAGCTAAAAAAGTGGAATTAATATAGACCACGCAAAACTTATAAATAAAACGTCATTAACCATTTCCTACGAGGTGGTCCTATAATGACTAATACAAATTCAAAATTTATAAAAGTTAGATGTTCTAAGTGCAAAAACGAACAAGTAATATTTGGTAAAAGCAGCCAAATAACTAATTGCTTGGTATGTAAAGAAATGCTAGCATCTCCAAAAGGCGGAAAAGCCCAAGTCAACGCGAGAATACTAGAGGTACTCTAATGCTTTATAAAAAGAGCGGTTACCCAGAAGAAAATGATTTAGTAGCGTGCACAGTAACTAATGTACAATATAATTCTGTTTTTGCCCGTTTAGAAGAGTATAACAGAACGGGCCTTATACACATATCAGAGATTAGTCCCGGACGTATACGTAACATAAGAGATTATGTAAAAGAGGGTAAGCTAATTATTTGTAAAGTAATAGGTGTTGATGAGAAAAAAGGACATATAGATCTTAGTCTTAGAAGAGTTACAGAGATACAAAAAAAACAGAAAACTAACGAGAGAAAACAAGAACAAAAAGCGGAAAAGATATTAGAAGATTTAGCAAAGGATTTGAAAAAAGAAGTTAAGACTTTGTATAATGATTTAACTAAAGAAATTTTTAAAGATTATGAGTATTTATTCCAAGCATTCGAAGACGCTGTAGAAAATAAATACGATCTTAAGAAGTTACCCCATGGTAAAGAATTAGATAAGATAGTAAAAGAGAAGATAAGTCCTAAAACAGTTACTATACAAGGAGTTTTAACATTAAATAGTTACGAGCCTAATGGAGTAGTTATAATAAAAGAAGTTTTGAAAAAATCAGATTTAGACATAAAATACTTGGGCAGTGGCAAGTACTCTATTAAAGTCGTAGCTAAAGAATATAAAGAAGCAGAAAAGAAGTTAAAAGAAGAATTAGAGATATTAAGTAAAGGCTTTGATAAAAAAGTAGTTATGGATTTTAAAAGAAGAGAATGAGACACATATTAAAATGCCCAATTTGTAAAAAATATACTTTAGAAGAGTCTTGTTGTGCTAAAACGGAGAGAGTGAAACCTATGAAGTATTCACCAGATGATAAATACGCTAAGTATAGGAGAAGAGCTAAAGATGTGGAAAGTAAAAATTCATAAAAAAAAGAAGTTGAAAAAACCTGTACTAATAGAAGGACTTCCAGGTATCGGAAATGTTGGTAAGATAGTAGTTGATTACATGATTGATCAATTGAACGCTGATTTAATAAGAACTTATTTTAGTTATGATTTACCCAATACAGTCTTTGTTAATGAACAAAACCTTGTAGAACTACCAAGGATGATGGTTTATCATAAAAGAATCAGAGGACAAGATTTTATTTTCTTAGCAGGAGACGTACAACCCAAAGGAGAAAGATCAAGTTTTGAATTCGCCGAACAATTACTAAATGAAACAAGAAAGATTGGATTGAGAGAAATAATCACCCTCGGAGGAGTAGGCTACGCAGAACCCCCCGAGACTATTAAAGTTTATTGTACAGGAAACAATAAGGATTTAATAAAAACTTTCGACGCGGAAAAAGACATATACGGCGTTGTAGGACCTATAATAGGACTGACAGGATTACTAATAGGTATGAGTACAGAAAAAGGTGTTAAAGCAGCTTGTTTATTAGCAGAAACATACAACCATCCTATGTATTTAGGCATTAAAGAAGCTAAAAAAATATTAGAAGTTTTAGAACATAAATATTCTTTAGGATTGTCTTTTGACAAGATAGATGAAGAGATTAATAAAGAAGAAGTTAAGGAAACACCCCAGATTAACGAAACGAGTTATATAGGATGATAGTTAAAAATAATATTTTGCTTACAAAAAATGTTAAACATAGAAAAAGCATTCTTAGCAAAGCATTAGGATTAATGTTTACAAGAAAAAAAAATAGGATAGACGTTTTTTATTTTAATGAGAAAAAAAGAGTTGATATTCATATGATATTCGTTTTTTACCCAATAACTTTAATTGTTTTAAATGATGAAGGAATAGTGATCGAAACTAAAAACTTAAAACCCTTTAGTTTTTATAAAACACGTAACGAAACCAAAAAATTAATGGAGTACCCAAAAGAT
>SKFY01000065.1 GCA_007117755.1 Candidatus Woesearchaeota archaeon
CGTCTTTACTATGATCATACTTCTCACTCAACTTTCCAGATTGTTTATCAGTATATCCACAACTACAACCCATAACGTTCTTATCTTTTACCTTCATAGGTTTTAGTATGGAACCGCATTTTGGACAAAACATTCTTGTTATAAAAAACGAAGTGTTATAAAAACTTTATGGAATTAAACCATTATTTGAATGTTTTTACAACGCTCTTTAACATACTTGTTAGTTAATAATTTTTTAAGATACTCCCCTATATTTAGGTATTTCCTTTCTACTACAGCTTTGATAATATTATCTTCCACAAAGGTTTTATCATATTTTTGTTTAAAATGTGAGACGTGTTCTTCAAAGTTTAAAGGAGGTCCTTGCTTTATGAATTTTTTAGGTAACTCTCTAACTTTAGGTTTTAATAAAATAAGACGTTCATCAAAAGACCAATCAACTTTTGTTTTAAAACCATAATCATTAAGTTTGTTCTCTAAGTATTCTTTTATCTTAAGTATTTTAGCACCGGAAACGTCATCACTACCATCTAAAGGAGTGAATTTTAAGAATATTCCTTCCTCTTCTGTTAAAGATTTTTTAATGAAAAATTCTTCACCCGGGTTTTTTAAAAAAGAAGATGCTAACTTCTTAAACTTTTGAAAATTTTCCTTGGATAAGGCAGCAGCCGCGTTTCTATACTTATAAACAGGATCTACAACAATTAAAGGACTCTCCAATTTAGACTTATCCATCTCCATAAGAGGATCTTTTAATTGCTTTTCAATATCAATAACTGTTTTTTCTTTCCACTTTATAGCGTTTTTTAATAAGTTTTCAAAAGAACCGTAATAAAGTATTAAAATGTTAATTACGTGCCCTGAAAAGCCTTTAACATAACTCTCAGCACCGTAAAGGTTGTTAGCTTTAAAAAATGCTTTAGCAACACGAATATCGCTTTTTAATAAGGAATTAGTCTTTTTTTGAAAATAACCAACGTGTAAAGGACTCATATCAGCAACGTTTAAAGGCTTTTGACCTTTAGAAAACTTAAGAACAGGTATTATTTCGTAAATGATGTTGTTTTTTATCTGAAAATAATCCCTTGAACCATGAACTACAAGGTAGTCATAATCCTTAATAGCATTTTTTAAATCAGCATAATCAATTTTATCCTCATAAATAACGAATACATCCGCATCGTGCTGGCCAGGAAGATTAGTTTCTTGAGCAAGGCTACCGCCTAGCATGGCTTTTCCTTTTTTTAAACGCTTATTAAGTTTGTTTACAAAATTAACAGGCTCAACCAATTTTTCAGGAGTGTACTTTTTTCTTAAAGTGTCTAATAAGTTATTCATTAAACAATAAGATATGCAGATAGTTTTATAAGTTTTTTCGATACTTTTATAATATAAAAAAGTTATAAAAATTAAAATGGAAAAAAAAGAGGTTGTTGAGAGACTAAAAGAATATAGTAAATGGGAGTTAAAAGAAGGTTATTTAACTAAAACTTTTAGTTTTACAGATTTCATGGATTCTATACATTTTATTAATGAAATAGCGCCGATTGCAGAGAAACAACAACACCATCCTGATTTAACCATAGAATATAACAAAGTAACTGTAAGACTAAGAACTCACGATCAAGATTCTATAACAGAAAAGGATTTTGAACTGGCTGATAAAATAGAAAGGTTATGAAATGGACGCACTAACAATATTAACTATATTCACAGCATTAATGCTAGTTGGTATTTTATTAACCGTAATATCAAATAGGCTTAAGATAAGTAATGTTCTGTTTTTAATACTAGCAGGGCTGATACTAGGAGGATTAAATGATACTTACGAGTACTTCCAAATTAATCCGACTGCGTTAGTTACGTTAGCTATTATCGCGTTGGTAATGATTGTTTTTGACGGAACGAGTAAGTTCAAAGCTAAAGCAGTGGAAGATATAAGTTTTCATGCGATAAGGATACATATATGGTTCGTTATGTTTAATATATTGTTAATTAGTTTATTATTTAGTTTCTTGTTTTTAGATGGTATTAGTGTTCTTAATATTATATACGGTGTTGTATTCGCGATTATGTTAGCGGCAACAGATCCTGCAAGCATATTTGCTATGTTAAAGAACGGGAGTAATAAGATAATACAACACTTAGAAGTAGAAGCTATAATAAACACTCCATTTACCATACTTATACCTTTAGTAGTTGTTGACTTGATGGGTAGTTTAAACGTTACAGGAATAGAACTATTAGGAAGGTACGTGAATCAAATATTAACACAAGTACTAGTAGGTATAGGAACAGGAGTTGTTATAGGAATATTATTCTTCAGAGGAATGAGACAATACTCCGAAAAGATTAGCCCCGTGGCTTTGTTAAGCAGTGCTTTATTTAGTTATATACTAGCAGAACAATTAAACGGAAGTGGAGTGTTAGCGGTGGCTGTGCTAGGGCTAATATTTGGTAAGATGTTCGTTAGTAGAAAAGAATTACTGCAAAGCTTTAGTGGAATGATCAGCAGTACGTTAGAAATACTTGTGTTTATATTATTAGGATTTATTATTAATATAGAGTTAAGCCTGGGTTTTATAATAAAAAGTATTGTGATAATGATTGTTCTTGCTGTTAGCAGATATTATGCATTGAAGATGAGCATGAAAGAACTTGAGAAAAACGAGCTTATATTCATGACACTGAACATGCCAAAAGGAATAGCAACAGCAGTATTACTATTTAGCTTAAGTGTTTTGAATATACCAGAGGTTAATGTTATAATAAACTTAACTGTTATGATTATCATATATAGTTTAATACTAAGCACGATAGCCAATAGGTTCAGTAAAGAAATTCTAGGGTATGATATAGAAGAAGCTATTGACGAAGAGGATTAACGTAACCATTTCTGAATATAATAACCCGAGAATACAAGCAATATAATTCCTATAAAAGGCATGTAATAAGGATAAAAAGGAATTGTTAAGTTTTCAAATCCGCAAAGGTAGTAAACACAATTGATATTATAATCTTTGTCTGTGAATAGTAAAGTGGATATAATTAGTAAGAAACCATATGCTAAACCATAATATATGCTTTCTTTCTTAATAGGTTCTTTATAAGTGAAAGCTAAAGCGACGAAGGTGCTGAAGAAATGAATAACTACTGTGGTTGCAAAAGCAAAACCTTGTAAATCAAACACATAACTGGTAACACCGAATAAAGTTATATCTAAAAAGTACAATAATAAAAAATCCACTACCCAAATAAGCTGAGGTATTAAACCAACACTAATCACACCTTTAATGAACTGATACTTCTTAAATAAAAAAGCGAAAGCTAGAATTACAGCGATGTGATTACAAAACCAGAAATAAACGTTAAAATCTACGAAACGATAGTTAAAAAAGAATATTAAGAATTGTAAAAATAAGAAGTAAATACCTAAAATGAAGTATTTAGACTTGAAATAAGATTTCATGATATAGTAAAGGGATTAGATAATTTAAATTTTTTGTAATTCGCTAGCTATTATTTTATAACACTTTTTCTTTAAAACATTGAATTCAGGCAGTTGATTTTTTAAAATTAAAACGTCTAAAGTATTCTCGCACTTTTTCAAAAACAAAGGCCACTTCCCACCAGGAAATGTTTCTTTAATATTATCATAAATATCTAACAACTTTATTATCTTAGCTTCATCACTAGCATTTGCTAACTTGTTAAGGTAATTACCATCTTTAGTTAGTTCGAAAACTATATGGGCAGTGTCTTCTCCAAAACTCTCTTTTAACTCATAAAATGTTAAAGAAGTATCCTCTAAAGTATCGTGTAACAAAGCAACTTTTCTTAAAAGAGAAAGATTAGGATGATTACCAAAATGCTCAAGAACGAGTTCTGAAACTCTTAAAGGATGAACATAAAAAGGACTATCAGAACCTTTTCTGAATTGACCTTCGTGTAATTGAATGGCTGATAATAAAGCTTTAACATAACTCATAGTAACCCTTGTATAAACTCACCAAAACTAGTGATCCAACGAACAAAGAAATTATCCGAATAATCTCTTTTTACAACTTCTATCTCCCTATCCCTTTCTGACTCCTCAGCTTCCTCATCAGGAGTTTCAACAACTTCACCATCATCATCCACAGGAACAGCAGGAACCATCTCCTGGACTTCGTCTTCAGGAACATTAACAGGTATCCTACTACTAGCTATTTGTCCATAATCAATACCGTCAATGTTAACAATCGTACTTACTTCCAAGAAAGGAAGGACGTAATTATCAGGAACAGCAACTCTATAAACATAAACGTTTCTAGATTGACCACCAGCAAAAGCATATTGTTCAGAAGAAACACCGCTTATAATATTAGCATTACCCGAAACTCTATCTTCTAAATCAACATTATTAAAGAAATCATCTAACTCATTATCAACCCTGACTCTTACAGTAACATCTTCACC
>SKFY01000067.1 GCA_007117755.1 Candidatus Woesearchaeota archaeon
GAAAGTCCCTCTCCTAGTTTTGCAGTTATTCCCCTCCCTGAAATTGTGTAGGCTTTATCACCAAACTGAATTGACCTGTTTCTTTCATCTATAATTACTTTATATTCCGTACTGTAAAATATAATTTTTGCTTCATTTCCTGGAATAAAATAAGAAAAATCACTAGGGCGCAAAATCTCTGCTGAAAAAGAAAAACAATAAAGGACTAATTACGAAAAGTAAAGATTTGAAAAAAGAAGTTTTGTAAACTAACTTGAAAGCTTTAACACCGACGTATAACGCGTGGATTGTCCCTATTATTAATATTGCTAAAGAAGAAAACAAAACGTACTCTTCTGAAAAATTAGCCAGGTAAAGAATGAATTCATTCAACAAAAGCAAATAATAATATAAAATTATGATTGTGAAAAAAGAGAGCATTACTTGTTTAAAACCTTTATTTTTATAACCTGCTAAAGACGCAGTGACGTAAACCACCGCGGCGTATAATGAAAAAAAGAAAGCACCTACTAAAACACTAGTTAAAAACAAAAAAGAAAATTCTAACACGCTATTTGTTTGAAAAAAGACGAATAAGGAAGATAAAAAAACGTAGCCGAGGACTAAGATTAAAAAGCTAGGCCAGTTAATGTTTTTTACAAAGTCCTTAACATTTGAAAAAATAAATTTCATAATTAATCAATCCTGCTTATATAGCCGTGTCTTGGTGTGAATAAATCACCGCTTCTTTTTAATTTTTCTATAATCTCATGAGCTTTTTCCTCAACCACTCCTTTAATCTCTGCTTCTCGGATAACATCGTCTACAGGCACTAATTTACCTGTTTGTTGTTCTAATTCCGCAATTAAATTCTTAATAATACCTATGTTGCTTCTTTGACTCGCACTAACCCCTGTGGCTATCCTGTCAATATCAAAGGTTTTAGTCTCGCTATCATATCCGATAAGCATTAAGCAATGGTGTAGTAATTCAATAGCTCTTTTAGCGTCGCTCTTCACAACTTTACTTGATAAACGAGTACGAGCACTTGCTTCGCTCAGTCTTATTAAACCTTCTAATTGTCTCGCACTGATGGGGATGCTCTGAATCCTTTCTTCTTCTGTACCGCTGCTTCTCATAGTAACGAAATAATCTTTAATTTCTTTCAAAGCTTCGTCTGTGAGTTTAGGCTTGATTCTTTGTTTGGCATATCCCACGTATTTTTTAATGAGGTCTGTTTCTAAAAAAACTTCTTTATCAGAACTTCCTTTGTGTAATTGTAAAATGAAACTTGCTAGTTTATCATCTTTTTCCTTATCTGGCAAATCCCTAACTGGGAATATTAAGTCAAAACGATTAATTAAAGTGCTTGGTAAATCAATTTGTTTAGCTAATAATTCGTAGGGGTCGAATCTTCCGAATTTAGGATTCGCGGCTGCTAAAACCGTGGTCTCGCTACGGAGCGTGGCTTGTATGTTAGCTTTGTTAATACTAACTGTTTGTTGCTCTAGAGCTTCATGCATCGCGCTAGCATCTTCTTTACTCATCTTGTCCAGCTCATCTATACATACGAGGCCTTTATTAGCTAATACTAAAGCTCCTGCTTCCAAGGCATATCCTCTTAAGAACTCGTCCTTAACAACAGCCGCGGTTAAACCCGCTCCACTAGCTCCTTTTCCACTGACAAATCTGCTCTTAGGAGCTACGTGGCTCATTCTTTTAATTAACTGACTTTTACCACTACCAGGATCCCCTATTAATAATATGTGTATATCGGCTCTTCTAGTTACGCCGTCATCTTGGCTTTTTTTAGTACCTCCGAATAATTGAAGTACTAATGCTTCTTTAATCCTTTCATGACCGTAAATAGTTGGTGCTATGCTCCTCACTATTTCTTCGTAGATTTTAGGTGTTTTACTAATCTTTTTCAGTTCCTCTTCCTCTTCTGGAGTTATTACTAAAGAAGTGAATTCTTCTTGTACAGGATGCATATAATTAGCTTCAATCATTAAATCAAACCTTGTGCTTTTACCGCCTGTGGCTAAAGTTATAGGTACTTCTTTAAGAACTCCCGTAATACCTACTTTGCTCCCAGGGTTTGTTTTCCTGTCACTTATAGGACTGACTAAATCATTTTTTAAAAAAACGTTTATCCTTTTAGGTTGTTCTCCTCCTTCTAATTCTTCAGGGGCTTCTTCTATTACTAATTTCTGAGCATCCACTAATTCTCTTGATAACATGTGAAACTTTCCTTTTCTTCCACAGCTACAACTAGTAGGTTCTTTAAACTTCGTATCTACTTGTAAAACAGGTATTACGTTTCCACAACTAGGGCATTCGAACTTAGCACTAGTTACTTGTGGTCTGACATCTGTTTTTTGTCTTACGATTCCTTTAAACTCTATAAATTTAGAAATGTGTTTACTTCTAATCTCGCTTATAGTAAGGTTTGAAGAATACGGCAGATCTTTAAAACGGGCTTTTATGCTTTCTTCTATGTTAAGATCGAATCTTTTAATAGCGTACTCGGCTGCTTTTATTAAGTCTTCAGGTTCTTCTAATAATGAGTCTGCTAGTTGTGGTTCAAAAATGGCTAGTTCTGGAAAACTAACTATTATGAAGTCCTCTCCTTTACTTGCTTTAGATAATAGTGTGTCGTAGTAGTGGACTTCGAAAAATTCTTTAAATTTTTCAATTTGGGTCTCCGCGTCCATTGTCAAGGTATTATTTAATTCTGATAATTAATTGTGTTTTTATCGAATAAAAAAAAAAGAATAAAAAAAGTCTTCTTCACTTTTTTTTTTAATTATCTAATGATTTATTTCTTATATCTTTTCAGAGTTTCCATAAGCATATCTACTGCTTTATGGACCATTTCTTCGGATTTAGTACCTGTGCATACTATTTTTCCGTTACTGAATAATAAGAATGTGGCTTTAGCTTCCATTAGTTTGTATACTAATCCTGGGAATTGTTCAGGTTCGTATTCTGTGTTGTCTAGTTGCATTGCTAAAGTGTTCAGGTTTAAATCCATTCCTATGCTTCCGCTCGCGACTATGTTCTGAACGTTTATTTTTGGTTTTATTTTTATTTTAATACCTATTTTTTCAAGGCTTTCGATGATTTTATCTATGCTTTCTTGTACTTTATCAAGGCTTTTAGCTCCTGTACATACTATGTTTCCTGAGCTGAAAATTAAGGCGCTTGTTTTTGGTTCTTTTATTCTTATTACTAATCCTGGGAATTGTTCAGGGTTGTATTCTGTGTTGCTTAGGTTAGCAGTCATTTTTTCTAGTGGAATGTCGTGTTCTAGACTAGTGCTTACGACTATGTTGACTACAGAAATATTATCGTGTGGATTAAATTCTTTATTTGCCATTGTTGTACCTCCTCTAAAAAAGCTTTTTTTTGTTGTTAAAAAAATCTCTTTCCTTTTTAAAGGGAATGAGTTTTCATTTATAAATACTGTTATGTTTATATATGAATTTTTAAATTTGTTTTTAGTAAAATATAAACCCCCTTCGTTTCCACTGGAGATTTTGTGTTTAGAGAAGGAAAAAAATAAAAAAATCCTTTTTTAAAGGCACCAGTATACGAAATACACCCCTTGATTTCCACTGGAACTTTTTTTTAATCTATCTTTCTGGAAAGACAGGTAGACAGAGAATATTGTTCTGTTCTTAAACAATCACTCCTTCTTCTTTTGCTTTTTTATAATATCCTAATCTCTCCAGATCAAAATGAAAAAAAAGCGTGTATTCCTCAAGAACTTTTCTAGACACCTTTGCTATTTTTAGTTCTTCATAGACATGTTTCGTAAAACAATATGTGCATAGATCAATAAAATCTCCACATTTAATGCAAGGATCCATACTACCTGAAGATGGGTTTGTCACATCTAAAAGTATGTTTTTTTCCTTTAACCATTGTCCAATTCCTTTAGTCAAGCAACCCGGGCATAAAGGATTGGTTATTGTTTCTTCACACGAAACACATCTATTCATTTTAAACACCTCGCTCTTAGTCCCCTCACAAAAATTTTTTTTTCAAGGATGTTTAAAAAAAAACTATTAACAATTAGTTTCTTGGGATTTTTTTGTAATACAATTCAAAGAATGTTTTCCTCGCGCATTACAGTTCCGTCCCAAAAAAAATTGTTTGTTTTTTTTGTAACCCTTATAATGCTTGAGGACTTTTCAGCACTCTAATATCTAGGCTAAAAGTACAATATCCAGCCTTAATTGTTGAGTGCATCACATTAGTGTTATATCTTTTTATTTAAATATTTTACCA
>SKFY01000022.1 GCA_007117755.1 Candidatus Woesearchaeota archaeon
AAAAATTTTTTTTAGTTTTATTCTCTTTTGATTAAATTAACACCAGTCATTTCTTTAGGAACTGCCAAACCCATAATATTAAGTGTTGTAACCGCCACGTCTTTTAACCCACCATATTCTAAAGAACAATTCTTATAATCTTTATTATTAGAAACAAGTATTAAGTCAACGTCATTCAAGGTATGGCTTGTTTGATGCTCTCCCTCCATCTCTTCACAATTACCATGATCTGCAAATACTAAAGAAGTATAACCTTTTTCCAACCCTGCTTTTATGGTTTTTTCTAAACATTTATCAACTGCTTCAACAGCTTTAACCGCAGCATCCATCTTACCAGTATGACCTACCATGTCTCCATTAACAAAGTTAACAACGATTAAGTCATAATCTTCTTTTTTTATATTCTCAACAAGTTTTTCAGTAACTTCATAAATACTCATTTCCGGCTTTTCATCATACGTATTAACATCTCTAGGGCTAGGTATTAATATTCTGTCTTCCCCTTTCTTAGCTTTATCTTCTAGTCCATTGAAAAAGAATGTAACATGTGGATATTTCTCAGTTTCACTAATACGTAATTGTTTTAAGTTATTTTTCTCAATTACATCACCAAGCAAGTTCTTTTCAAGATTTTCTTTAAAAGCAACGTTTGCATTTAAGTTTTCATAATAAGGAGTCATAGCCGTAAACAAAACATTTCTTTTTTCCCTTTTGAAATAATCATATTTCTCATCAAGCAAGGCATGAGTTAATTGCCTAACCCTGTCTGTTCTGTAATTATAACAAATAATCCCGTCACCATCATTAATTCCTTTAAATCCTTTGATTTTTCTTGGCTTTATGAACTCATCATTTTCTCCCTTGGAATAAGCATCATCAACAGCTTCAATAGCATTACGGAATTCTTCTCCCCTTCCTTTAATGAGTAAGTTATACGCCTTTTCAATACGATCATAACGCGTATCTCTATCCATGGCGTAGAAACGTCCTATTACACTACTGATTACACCAACATTTTCTTTAATCACTTTTTCTAATTTTTTAATGTATTTTTTAACACTTCTTTGAGGACTGTCTCTTCCATCACAAAACACGTGGATTTTTACGTTTTCAAAACCTTGTTTTTTACAAAGCCTTAACAATGCAAACAAATGGTCTTGATGTGAGTGAACACCTTTGTCTTGTAATAAACCCATTAAGTGCAAGGTCTTATTATTTTTTTTAACTTCTTTAATTACGTCTAAAAAAGCCTTATTTTTAAAAAAAGATTCGTCTTCTATACTTTTATTAATTTTTAACAAGCTTTGAGGTATGACCCTACCACTACCAATGGTTAAGTGACCTACTTCGCTACCACCCATGTAACCACTTGGTAATCCAACATCTTCCCCACTTGTTCTTAATAAGGACGTAGGATATTTTTCCATTAAGTAATCAGTGTAAGGAGTTTTTCCTTCAATAACCGCATTAAAGTCTGGTTCGTTTCTTCTACCGTAACCATCTCTTATAATTAGTATTACTTTTTCTTTTTTCATTACTATAATTTACTAAAGCTTATTGTTTAAAAATCTTTTTAAAAACACCCACGTTATTAAGAAATAACTACATGTTGGCGTTAATAACTTCTAAAGCAGAGGGTAATAAGTCAATCACGCCATTAATCACGAATTGTATAGCTATTACTATTAGTATTAAACCAAATAATTTGTTGATTATTCTTTTACCAGTTTTACCAAGTAAGTTAATTATTTGCTGACTGTATAACATGGCATAGAAACAAGACGTTAAAACAGCCACTATGGCCAATAGTATTAATAATATTTGAAAAAAATTATTAGAATCAGTAGCTAACAAAGTCGCCGTGGCTATACTTCCAGGACCACTCATGAAAGGAATAGCTAAAGGTATAAGAGCTATGTCTTCAGTGTCAGATTCAGAACTAGTATGGAATTTTTCATCATGCTCACCTTTACTTTTAACCATGCCCATAGCGATACCGAATAATAATAATCCACCTGCTATCCTAAAAGCACCAATGGTTATACCAAATATTTTGAAAAGACCCTGACCCGTAATTACGAAAAAAAATAGTATTATACCGGCTATTATCGTGGATTTGTAAGCTATATGCTTTTTTTCATAATTTGAACTGTAAGGAAGTAGAGCTGTGAATATGAAAGCCGTGGTTATAGGATTTATTATTATGAATAAACTAGTGAAAGCTATTAAAAAGTAGTCAATTATTCCAGGTAGCATATTCTAGTATCTTAAAAAGTACAGTTAAAAAGATTTAGAACGACTCCATAGTAAATAAAAAAAAGTTTTTTGGGGGTATTAGTAATAATAGTGTTTTTTTCCAAAAGTATTATTAATACGATTTGTTAACTATTTTTTTAATGAAATTGATCAAGCCTAATAAGAACAGTTTTGTTTATTTTTATAATATTAAAGTATTCTTAGTCAGTTTATTTTTTTTAATGATTATATTAGTTATTAGCTTTTTTACTAGTATGTTGTTTTTTTTAGGAAGCCTTATTTTTTTAATCATTGTTAATACAATATCTATTATTAATAGAGAGGTGAGGTTTAACAAGGAAGAGTATCATTTTTATAAAAACAAAATAGTTATGGTGACAGGAAATATTATTAGTGATAAAGAGACAGAACTAAGGATTAATAACGTCACCCATTTTTTATTAAATCTTCCTTATGTACAAACTACTTTGTTCAAAACAGGAAACATATTTATAGACGCCGCGGGTAGTTCTTCAACTGAGATAAGATTGAGCCACGTGGATAATCCTAAGGATTTGTTTAGTGAGATTAAGAGTTTAATGATTAGTAATGGTTTTACTCTTTCTAAAAAGAAATTGATACAGAAAGAGAAACCGGATAGCGTAGCGGTTTTTTTGGAGATAGCGGGTAAGATACTTATTGGTTTATTCGTTGTTTATTATACATTAATAACTACTTTGTTTTCTATTATAGCTTTGGAGCCTATACAGTATTTGCCTTTGATTTTCCTATTTTTAATTATTGCTTTAGTTATTATTTTACTGAATACTTTCAGGTTTATGAATATTAAAAGAAGAACTTATTATTTGTATAATGATACTATTTATTATGAAGATGGCTTTTTTACTGAAAACTATGCTTATATACCTATAGAAAATCTTTCAGATACTGAACTAGAACAAAATTTTATAACTAAATTGCTGAATTTGTACAATATTAGGATTAGTAGTAGAGGACAAGGTAATGAGATAAAGTTTTTTTATATAAGTAACGGAGAGTTACTTAGTAAGAACCTAGACAGCCTTATTAACCAAGAGAAAAAACAAACCAAGAAAGTTAAGGTTTCAAAATCTTTATATGAGAAGAAAACAGGTTCTAAGTTTTCAGATACGCTATACATAGATCTTAATAGGAATTTATTCAGCACATTTTTTTTATCAGTGTTATTATTTTTAGTTATTACTTTTTCCAGCTTTATAGATTTTATACCATTTACACTGCTTGTTTTAGTTTCAATTTTTATTATAGCCAGTTCTTTAATAAGAAATATTATAGAGGTATACGCGACTACGTATAATGTTAAAAATAAGAGTGTGGAATCAGTTTATAGTTTCTTAACTAGTAATAATTTAGAGTTCGGAACAGATAATATAACGTCTATAAAAGTCAGGGAGAGCTTTATAGACAAGTTTTTTAATACGTATTCTTTGTTTTTTTATTCTATAGGTTCTAATCAAGAGTTAGTTTTTAAAAATATTAAGAAAGAAAGAATTTTGGTTAATGAGTTAATAACAAAGCTAGGTATAAAGAAAGAACATGTTAAAACACTTAAGCCTAATTTTGATTTTGATTCTTTTTTAAGAGCTAATCTTTTTTTAAACACTTTTTTTGTTTTTTTAGTAGCGTTAGTTTTAACTTTTTTTAATAATGTTTATACAATCATAGGGGTTTTAACTTTCTTTTTTTTATACAGCTTAGTGTTTTTTTACAAGAAATACTATTATACACTTCCCACGCTTAAAATATTCAGTAATAGCATTTTTTACGAGGAAGGGCTTCTTATAAAGAATACTTATTATTGTTTATACGAAGATGTTAAAGATGTTTTTTCTCTGAGATACCCCTGGGGAACAATAGGGAGATTAGAAGTTAATATAGCCGGAGAAATAATGATAGATGAAGCTAAACAAGTAGTTAAGAAAGTAGGCTTCGAAGCTAATTATTACGAAGATGTTTTAGAATTACATAATTATACAGATTCTTTATTGAAAGGAAAGTCTTTAGATAAACAGGTTGATCTAAGAGCTAAACCAGAGATTAAAAATCCTTTAACCAAGCTATTGTTAACTTCCTTTATAATTTTTCCGTTAATTTTAATACTTCCAATTACGATGTACATAACATGGCTGAAAACAAAGAGAACAACTTTTTACGTAGAAAAAGACAGGATGAGAATGGTTAAAGGAATTTTATTCAGAAGAAAAATAACTATATTATACGAGAAAGTAAATCATATTAATTATAACAAGAAATTTCTTAATAAAATATTCGGTAATGGAAATGTACAGATATTCACCACGGGCAGTGGAATACCAGAATTAACCATATATAACATAAAAGACTTTATTAACTTCTACAAAGAAATAGAGAAAAAATACAAAGAGAACTAAAAAAAAAGTTTTGAAAAAAACCCCTTTCTAAACATCTAAGTACTTAACTTTATGAGCATTTTCTTCAATGAATTTTCTTCTAGGAGCAACCTCACTACCCATTAACATAGAAAATATCATGTCAGACTCCAAAGCATCTTCAATAGTGATTTTCTTAAGAACCCTAGTACTAGGATCCATAGTGGTCTCCCATAATTGATCAGGATTCATTTCACCAAGACCTTTATAACGCTGAACACTTAAATTATCATGTTCTTTAAGCAATTGTTCCTTACGATATTCATTTCTAGCATAAAAATTCTTATTACCCTTTTTCAATAAATATAGAGGTGGCTGAGCAATGTAGATATTACCTGCTTCAATTAAAGGCTTCATATGCCTATATATCAAGGTTAATATTAAAGTAGTTATGTGACTACCATCAACATCACTATCAGTCATTATAATAATTTTATGATACCTTAATTTTTCAATATTAAACTCGTCACCAATTCCAGTTCCTAAAGCAGTGATTAAGTTTTTTATTTCATCACTACTAATTATCTTAGCCAACCTAGACTTTTCAACATTCAGTATCTTACCTCTTAAAGGCAGAATGGCTTGGAATTCTCTAGCTCTTCCCTGCTTAGCACTACCACCCGCGGAATCACCTTCCACAATGAATAATTCAGCTTTAGAAGGGTCTCTTTCTTGACAATCACTGAGTTTACCAGGTAAAGTACTTGATTCTAAGAAGTTCTTCCTCCTAGTTAATTCTCTTGCTTTCTTAGCAGCTTCCCTAGCCCTCGCCGCGGTCAATCCTTTTTCAATTAATAATTTAGCTTGAGCAGGATTTTCTTCTAGATACGTCGATAAAGCAGTACTGAAAACCCTGTCTACAATACCTTTTACTTCACTGTTACCAAGTTTTGTTTTAGTCTGACCCTCAAATTGAGGCTCAGGCACTTTTACAGATATTATAGCAGTCAGTCCTTCCCTTACGTCTTCACTAGTTAGTTTTTCTTTGCCTTTGGTTAATTCCTCAGCGTAATTGTTTAAACTCCTAGTTAAACTAGTTCTGAAACCTGTTAGGTGAGTTCCACCTTCATGAGTATTTATGTTATTAACAAAGGAGTAAAGCGATTCGTTATAATTCTCTGTGTATTGTATCGCGATTTCTACATCGACTTGATCAAGCATTTTCTCAACGTGTATGATTTCACTTATTGGTTTTTTTCCTTTGTTTAAGTATTCTACAAAGCTAGCTATTCCTCCTTCGTAAAGGAATTCTTCTTTTTTTTGGCTTTCTTCATCAACAAAGCTTATTTTAACGCCTTTATTTAAAAAAGCAAGTTCTCTCAGTCTTAATTTTACAGTGTTTTTATCATACGTGATGGTTTCAGTGAATATTTCAGGATCCGCATAGAATTTTATTTCGGTACCAGTGACTTTAGTTTCACCTATTATTTTCATATCCTCAGCTTTTTGTCCTTTTTCAAAAGCCATATGGTGAATTTTATCTTCTCTGTATACTTTAACTTCTAGTCTTTTAGATAATGCATTTACAACGCTTAAACCCACTCCGTGAAGGCCCCCGCTTACTTTATAACTGTCTTTACTAAATTTTCCACCTGCATGAAGCTTAGTCATTACTAGCTCCATAGCACTCATTCCGTGCTCTTTATGAAAATCTACAGGTATACCTCTTCCGTCATCAGTTATTGTTACTGAGTTATCTTTGTGTAAAGTAACGGTTATGTTTTTACAGTAACCAGCCATTGCCTCGTCTATACTGTTATCTACTACTTCTTGTATTAAATGATGTAAACCACGTTCCCCAGTGCTGCCTATGTACATCCCAGGTCTTTTTCTTACTGCATCTAATCCGCTTAAAACTTTTATGTTGTCTGCTTTATAATCATTCGCCATTTTATCTCCTTAGAAAATAGTATTTGAAAAAGTTTTTTTATTTATAAATCTTGTTGTTATGACTGGGTTTTTAAAAGAAAGTATTATAAATTAATTTTAACCTCCTTATTTTCTTATGGCAATAAGTTTTGTATTAATAACAAGTACTTTATTGGTGCATATAGCTCTGGTTTTAGGATTAATAGCCTTCTTAGCAGGTTTTAGAATACCTGAATGGTTTAAGAAGAAGTCTTTATGGCTGGGTTTTTATGTTTCTGTTATAGCTAGTTTGGGTAGTTTGTATTATTCAGAGATTATGGGTTTCACACCTTGTGTTTTGTGTTGGTACCAGAGAATATTTATGTATGTTTTGCCTTTTATTTTTGGCTCCGCCATTGTTTATAATGATTATAAAGTTATAAGGTATGTTTTGCCTATTAGCGTCATGGGTTTGTTAATTAGCGCTTATCATTATCTTGTTCAAGTAACTAGGGTTTTTGTTTGTACAGGGGAGGTTGATTGTGCTATACGTTATACTTTTAGCTACGGATACATCACTATTCCTGTTATGGCTTTCACAGCTTTTTTATTAGTGCTGTTATTTTCTTGGTTGGCTAAGAACTGAAAAGCTTTATAAACTAATCTTTATTTTCTTGTTCTATGCTCGATAATCTTTCAAGTTCTTTGAAAAACACTCTGAAAAAGATTACAGACGCGATATTTGTAGATGAGAAACTAGTTAATGAATTAGTTAAAGATATACAAAGGTCTTTGATAAAAGCAGATGTTAATGTTAAACTAGTTCTTTCTTTAACACAAGATATTAAAAAAAGAGCTTTAGAAGAGGAAATACCTAAAGGTATTAGTAAAAAAGAACACTTGGTTAATATTGTTTATGAAGAGTTAGTTAAGTTATTAGGAGATGATAAACAGGCATTAACTGATAAGATTAAGAAGAAAAAAACGTATAAGATTATGCTAGTGGGTTTGTTCGGGAGCGGAAAAACTACTAGTATTGCTAAATTATCAAGTTATTTTAAGAAAAGAGGCTATACAGTAGGTGTTGTCACGACGGATACGTGGAGGCCAGCGGCTTACGACCAGCTAGAACAGTTAGCTAAGAAAACCAAAGTGGATTTTTTTGGTGATAAGAGTTTAAAAGATCCTGTAAAAGTTTATAAGAAGTTTGAGAAGGAGTATTCTAAGTATGATTTGTTATTAGTAGATACAGCAGGCAGAGATGCTTTAAATAAAGAGTTAATAACAGAGATAAAGAAATTGAATAAGGCTGTTTCTCCAGATGATACTTTTTTAGTTTTAAGCGGTGATATAGGACAAGGAGCAGAGAATCAAGCCAAGTCTTTTCATGAGAATTGCGGAGTTACAGGCGTTATAATATCTAAGTTGGACGGTACAGCTAAAGGAGGAGGTGCTTTAATTGCGTGTAGCGTTACAGGAGCTCCCGTCCGGTTTATAGGTACTGGTGAAAAGATTGATGATTTAGAAGATTTTAAACCAAGCGGATTCGTAGGTAGATTACTCGGCATGGGTGATTTAGAAGCATTACTTGAAAAAACTAGATTCGCTGTTGATGAAGAAGAAGTTGAGGATTTGAGTAAAAAGTTTTTGAAAGGAGATTTTAACCTTATAGATATGTACGAACAAATGAAGGCTATGAAAAAAATGGGTCCGTTAAATAAGATAATGGATTTAATACCGGGCATGTCAGGTAAGGTACCGGATCATATGCTTAAAGGCCAAGAAGAGAAGATTGGTAATTGGAAGTTTTTAATGCAGAGCATGACTAAAGAAGAATTAGAAGATCCTACTATTATGAATAGTAGAAGGGTTCAGAGAGTTGCTAACGGAAGCGGTATGGAGACGAAAGATGTTAGGGAATTGTTAAAACAGTATAAACAAAGTAAGAAGATGATGAAGATGATGAAGCCAGGAAGCAGTGAGAAAGACATACAGAAGATGATGCAGAAGATGCAGAGTAAAGGTTTAAGATGAAAATACATATATTTCCGTGGAGTGACGAGTATAAAAAATTAGAAGATGTACTCGTGAGTAAAGGTTTTAAGGTTTTAAGAACAGATAAAGGCCTGGATTACGATAGCTTACCTATTATAGTAGGTGAGAGTGGTATTGTTTCTTTTAAAGGTAAGCTGAGAGCTTGTTTTTTTATAGTTTCTAAGAAGATAGATGTTAGTTCTGTGAAGGATAAAGTGGATAAGATATTCTTTTATTCTATGAATGAATCAGAAGAGATTTTTAAGTTGTCAGATGAGTTAGACACTGAATTATTAGTGCATGATGATTTTGATGAATTATTAGAAGAAGTTCTTATTGACGTTATTAGCGTGATTCAGTACTATTAATTTTTTTTATGACGACTTCTTCAATAACAGGACCTTCAGTTTTTTCTACTTTTACAGAGATGTTTTGTTTTTTAAATATGTATTTTTCCCCTTTCACAGGCACTTTACCTAATTCGTTTTGTAATAAACCAGCCACGGTGTTTATATCGTCTTTTACAGGTATAGTCAGTTCTAAAGTTTTGTTAAGGTACCTTATAGGGGTTTTACCTTTAACAACGTATTTATCATTGTTTTTCTTGGTTATTAATTCTTCAATCTCATCAGATTCATCAAATATTTCACCAACTATTTCTTCAAGTAAGTCTTCTATAGTTACTAAGCCTTCTACTCCTCCGTGTTCGTTAACAACTATGGCCATGTGACTGCTTTTTCTTTGAAGTTCTCTTAATAAAACATCGTTTTTCTTGTTACTCGGAACGAATAAAACTTCACGCGTGATGTTATTAACTGTTTTTTCCTGGCTTTTTTTATCAGAGTACTCTAATAAGTCCCTGGCTACGATAACACCTATTATTTTATCTAACTTGTTTTTAAACACAGGTATTCTTGAAAATCTGTTATTAACAATTTTAGGTATGACGTCTTTTATTTTCGTGTCGTGCCTGACTGCGAATATTTCTGTTCGGGGAGTCATTACTTGAGAAACCCTTGTATCATCAAATCTTAAGACGTTTTGTATCATCTCATTTTCGTCTTTTTTGATTTCTCCCTGTTGCGCACCTAACCTAACCATGTATTTTAATTCGTTTTCAGTTATTTTTTCTTCATCAGTGGGCTGACCTAGTTTATTTACCGCGTTACTGAGTATGTGAAAAGCACCCACGAAAGGAGTTAATATTATTCTTAAAAAGTAAATGAAAGGGCTTATGATTAAGCTTATTTTAACAGCGTGCTTAGAAGCGAAGGTTTTAGGTATTATTTCACCAAAAGTCAGTATTAATAAAGTCATTATACCAGTGGCTATACCCACTCCTGCGGAGTCGAATAAGTCAATGGCTATTTTCGTGGCTATAGCAGAAGCTAATATGTTTACTAAGTTATTCCCTATGAGTATAGTTATTAATGTTTCAGAAAAGTTTTCTTTTAATTTGTATAAGTAATAAGCATTTCTTCTTTTTGTATCTAACAATTCTTTAGCTTTTAATTTAGAAACACTTACTAGTGCTACTTCTCCTCCACTAAATATGCCACTCCCGAATAAAATCAGGATGGTTAATAATATTATTTCTTGCATTTGTAAGCTCCAGCTACTAGTAATGGTAGCGTTATTGTAAAGTCAGCTTTTACTTTTACGTGTTGAGCATTTATGCTTATTTTAGCCCAGGTTTTTGCTTCTTCTTCATTTCCTCCTGAATCACTTCCATATGCTTCATCAGCAGTGTTTAAATATATTGCGTAGTCTAATCCTTCCCTGAATATGTTAGCGTTTAAAAGGTAGTGTTTAGCTATGCCACCTCCTAGTATTAAAGCACCAGTTTTTTCTTGGTTTAAGGTGTAGTTAATTATTTTTTTGTGATCATCCATGACGTCTATTTTTAATTTTTTATTTCTTTGTTTTTCAAAAAATGCCAAGTCACCTATGGATCCGTCTATTATCCCAGGGCAATAAACAGGTATGTTGTTTTTGTAAGCCCAGTAAAGATAGGATTTCTTGTTTAGTTTGCTACCTATATGCCTGGCTATTTGTGAAGGGGTTATTTCACTAGGTAATTCTTTGAAAGTTTTATTCATGAATCTTTCTAGTTCTAAGTAACGATCGTTAGGGACGAATATGTTGCCTATTCTGCCCACGCCGTGATCGAATAGTAGTTCTCCAGGTGTTTGGAAAAGGCCTATTTTGAAATCACTTAGTGTTTTTATAACGTCTTCTTCTATGCCTGAAGCCGTGGTTACTATTACGTCTACGTGTTTGTTTTTAACCAGGTACGTTATTATTTCTCTTAATCCACTGCTTATTACGTTTCCGGTCATGCTTAGATAAGTTGTTACTTTTTCTCTTTGCATGTTTTGAGCTATGCTTATTGCTTTTCCTAAGTTAGTGGCTTGAAAACCAGTCGTGTTGTATTTGTTTAAGAATTTTTGAATATCGAAATCTTTTTCGAAGTCATAACCTTCAACGACGGCGTGGTCGTCTAGAGTCGTGGTTTTTTTCATGTATGTTTCTTTATATTCTTTAGGCATAATATTAATGCACCTTTCTTTTTTTTAGATTATTTTATTGATTAAATCTTCTGTTTTTTGTTTTAGCTCGTCTTCAGATCCGTTATTTTCTAGTATGTAATCGGCTTGTTCTAGACAAGCTTTAAGGTTTTGTTCGTCTTCAGATTCGTTGTTTTCCTGAGCTTCTTGTTCTAAGAATTTTTGAAATGATACGTTATCAGAGGATGATTTTCTTTTAAATATTCTTTCATATCTTATCCTTGGATCCGCGGTTACGCCTAGTAGGACAAAGTTTTTTTTATTTTTCAATGCTTTGACTTCGCCTATTGTTCTTATGCTTTCTATTATTACGTTACCTTTGCTTTTTTTATATAATTCTTCTACTATGTATGAAGCGCCGTGTTTTTTTCTTAACTCATTGGCTACTTCTCTCATGTTATCCCTGTTTTTTTCTAGTTTTCTCTTATCTAATTCTTGATTTATGAATCCTCTCACGCTTTGGTATTCGAATCCTTTTTGTTTTAAGAAATCTACTACGGTTGTTTTTCCCGCTCCTATTAAGCCAGTTATGCCTATAATCATGATTATTTTATAAGGTGTTTGGGTTCAAATATATAAAAATTGTTATTTAAAAAAGTAATAATGGTGATTTGCGTGTCTAAATTTTTATTTTTATCTGGTTAGTCATGCCTTTTTTTTCTTTTTTTATTAATTGTTTGTACTCTAATTTTTTTATTACTCTGCTAACTTTAACTTTTGAAACTTTCAAGTCTTTAACTATTCTGCTTTGATAAACAGGTTCTTTTTCTTTAATGTATTGGTAAATACTTTTTTCTTGTCCTCGTAAGTTTTCCAGACTAAATTTTCTTTGTTCAACGTATACTTCTAAGTATAGGGTTAAAAAGCTTGAAGCTATTAATACTGTTGAGATGATAAAGGTTATTATCTGGAAATAATTGGTTTCTTCTTCAGGCTCTAAAACTTGTCTGGTTACTTGGTCTGTTAGTACTTCAGGGGCTTCTTCAGTTGTTGGATAAGGATACAGGCTTATTGTTAAAAGTAATAATCCTGCTATTAGCAGTACTGAAGCAGCTATTTTTTTAGGGCTTTTCATGATATTTAATAGTTGATTTAATTTAATTATTTAATACTTATCATTTTAGTTATAAAAAGATTTTTAAGCTGTTTCACCATTTATAGTTTTTTATGAAAATATACATATTATTATTTGGATTATTACTTTTCATAGCTGGTTGTGACACTACTGAATTAAGTGAAATAACTAGTTTTGAAGAGTGCGTAGAAGCAGGCAATCCTGTTATGGAGAGCCACCCCCGCCAATGCGCTGCTAATGGCGAAGTATTTGTTGAACAACTAATTGATTTAGAGTGTGAGGAGTTTGAAACTTATTGTCCTAGCTTAGACGAGTGCGTCACTGTTTGGAACACTGAATGCCCTGAGTATATAGAGTATTATCAAGAACCTCAGCCTTGTACTATGGAGTACGCGCCTGTGTGTGGAGAAATGACGCTTCCAGGAGACGAAGTGGTAAGTGTTGATTTTGGAAATAGGTGCGTCGCTGAGGTTTCTGGTGCAGAAAATATTAGGGATGGTTATTGTAATGCAACAGGTGATGTACCTCAGGATTTAATGGAGGCTTGTGAGTACTTTGGTGGTAATCCTGTAGAAGAACATGGTGAGTGTGAATACATATCCGGGGCTGGGTGTAGCGAGTTAGGTGGTGAATTTTTAGAGTGTGAGAGTGCTTGTAGGCATCATACTGATTTCCCAGATGTTATTTGTACTCTACAATGTGTTCCTGTGTGTGATTTGAACACTTAAAAAAATTATTTTATTTTTTTTAGTTTTGATAAAGTTAAAGGCTTATTACCTTTGATTAGTTGGTCAGCATTTTGAGAAAAACTATCTTTGTATGACAGGCATAACTTTCTCATACGACTATTATCTTGATAACTGGACAAATATTCTTTTTGCAAGTCAGATTTTTTTTTATTATACACTATCATTTCTTGTGAAATTGGTTTTTCTAAAATATTTTTTTTATATTTACGAAAAGTATTTTCATCACCAAAAACTAATCTTCCGGAAAACATCGCATCGGTAAGAGCAATATCTAAATTATTCATTCTATTTTGAAAATCTTCTCTATTTAACTCGGCAATGTCAAGCCAACCATTAAAATATTGATTTGAAGGATTATTTGAAACAATACATAAATCAATATCGCTTTCAGGTTTTTGAGAGCCATAAAGAATAACAAAATCAACATTATTAAAATCAGAACCGTATAATTTTTTAACGACATCTAAAACTTTATCATCATCATAATATTTTGGGAAACCTAGCTGAGAAATTAAGCCAAAACGAGAAAGCTTACTTTCAGCATCTTTAAAAAAATCAAATAAAGAGTTATAATCTTCTCTTAAACCGTCTTTTTTAGCATTCCACACTTTTGAGTTGCCTGTATTTTCGCAAAGTAATGCTTCAAGCCAGACAGCAAAACCTTCGTAATTATGAATATTACGCTTTGCAATACCGAATATTTGGTCTTCTGGATTAACTTCGTCAAACATAAAACTCTTTTCATCTCTGGAATCCTGGATTATTTCAGTAAGTTTTTTTCCGATTTGTGAATGTTCAACAAATAAGCCATGACCATATAACTCGTGGAAGATGTTAGGGGTTAAAAAAGGACTTTTTGTTCTAACATATGCGGAGTAAGATGAGGGGATATAAATTCCTGTACTATTCGTGTCGAAATTATTTTTTTGGCAAAATTTTTGCCAGTTTTTAGATGAGTATGGTTTTAGTTTTGATTTTTCAATATCAAAACCGAATTCGGAAGTAATAAAAGAAGAAGCATCTTTTAATAGTGCATCAAGGCTTACCATTTTCCATTTTCATAAAAAAAGTTTGTTTGATTTTTTATGTTCGAAATCTTCATCTATAAGATCTGATACTTTTTTCAAATCTAAATTTTCAAATATGTAAATTATTTCTCCGTCGGGGATTCCTTTCGGGTATTTTTTAATAAGTTCTTTTTTAATATACTCTAATGTTTTTAAAAGTTTTAAATTGTCTATTAAATCTATTAAAATGCCTTTTTCAATAAAATAATCATACTTTTCGTTTAACATAATAATTTCTTTTTTCTCATAAGAGTATGAATTTCCACAGATGCCTAACTGGTCTCGATTAAACAAGTTAGATTCTTCTTTAAGAAGTAATTTTAGAATGTGTTTAGAACTAATTGTCTTTCCATATGATTTAATTTCGATAATAAATTGTTCTAAAAAAGGTAAAAAATATTGTTTTTTTGCAAAATTTCTCATTTCATTTAATAAATCAGATTCAAAACTAACATTTTTATCTTTGTTCTCTTCAAATATTTGTTTTATCTTTTTCTTTGTAAAATCTTGCAAATTATCCATTTTATTATTTTTTTGTGAACTCACAATTCTCTTGAATGAATTCACTTAATTTTTCCCTTGATTCTGTGTGTATAAATAAAAATATTTGATCACAACCTATAACTTCATAAATAATATCTGGTTTTTCCCCATAAGTTATTGAGGAATCTTTTTCTTCAAGTATATTAGGATCGTTACCCATGTAGTCTTGAATGTCAGGTATTTTTATATTTAAAAGTCTCAATAGACTGAATAAAAAAGGGTAATATGTTTCTTCTTTCTTCAA
>SKFY01000039.1 GCA_007117755.1 Candidatus Woesearchaeota archaeon
AAAGAGTTAGATGAGATATTAAACCTGTAAAATGTTCAATTACGACATAGAAGATCAACTGCAAAAGAAGTTAAAAGTACTCACAAGAAAAAACAAATCTTTGGCTATGAATTTCAAAAAGAAACTTACAGAAGTTATACAACACGATCTGCATACAATTAACACATATAAAAATCTGAAAAGTCCTTTACACGAGTATAAAAGAATCCATTTAACCAAAAATTACATTTTAATATTCAAAGTGAATTTAGAAAAAAGACACATCCTATTCATTGATATAAGTCACAGAGACAAAGTTTACAAATAATAATTAATCCAAAAACTTATATACATATTTACTATTTCATTTACATATGGATTACACATCTTTAGGATTTAAAGCAGGTTTAGAAATTCACCAACAGTTAGAAGGTAAGAAATTATTCTGTAATTGCCCTACTGTTATTAAGAAAGATAAGTCCGATTATAATTTTAGAAGGGTTCTCCGAGCTAGCGCTGGAGAGAGCGGAGCAGTAGATAAAGCTGCTCTTCACGAATTGAAGAAAAGTAAAGAGTTTGAGTATCACGGTTATGATGACGTTACTTGCTTGGTTGAGATGGATGAAGAGCCGCCACACAATGTTAACAATGATGCTTTAACTATTGCTTTGAAAGTTGGTAAGTTATTGAATATGAAGATTCCTGATTCTATTCAGTTCATGCGTAAAACAGTTATTGATGGTAGTAATACTAGTGGTTTTCAAAGGACTGCTTTAGTTGGTAAAGATGGTTTCATCACTGTTAAAGGCAAAAGAATAGGTGTGGAGAGTCTTTGTTTGGAAGAAGAAGCTTGTCAAGTAATTAAGAGAGGTAAGGATAAGGATGTTTATAATTTATCAAGACTTGGTATTCCATTACTTGAAATAGCCACTGCACCAGACATAACCAGTCCTGAGGAGTGTAAGGAAGTTGCTAGTCATATCGGTATGCTTTTAAGAAGCGTGGGTGGTATGAAGAGAGGTATAGGCACTATAAGGCAGGATGTTAATGTTTCTATTAAGAAAGGTGCTAGAACCGAGATAAAAGGTTTCCAGGATCATAAGAATATTCCTAAAGTTATTGAGAACGAAGTTAAACGCCAGTTAGATTTAATTAATAAAAATAAAAAAGTTGAGACGAGCGTTAGAAAAGCGGAACCAGATTTTACTGCTTCTTATTTGAGACCTATGCCTGGGGCTGATCGTATGTATCCAGAAACAGATGTTGACGTTATAATTCCTGAAAAAGTTGATTTTGATATTCCTGAAACTCTAGAAGAGAAAGAAAACAGAATTGTTAAAGAATACAAGATAAGTAATGACTTAGCTAAAAATTTGGTGAAGTATGAAAGTAAAACAGGTGATTCAGTTGAAGGCTTAATAAAAAAATATTCCAATAAAAACTTAAACGCAACAACAATTGTTGATACTTACTTAATACTAATACCCAGTATTGAAAAGAAACACGGCAAAATTAAAACAGATGTTAAAGATTTGTTTGAAGAAGTGAAAAAAGGCAAGATTGCCAGTAGTGCCATACCTAAGATATTAGAAGATTCTACTAAGAAAAAAGTAAGTTTGAAAGATTATGAACAAGCTGACGAGTCAGAAATAGAAAACACTGTGAAAAATATAATCAAAAAGAATCCTTCAGCACCAACAGGAGCTTTGATGGGTATGATTATGAAAGAACTGGGTGGCAAGGCTGATGGTAAGAAAGTTATGGAGCTTGTGAAGAATCATAAATAATAATTAGCTTAAAAAAAAGTTCACCAAAGATTTTATTAAATCGTAAAAAGACATTTTTTTAGTAACAGTTTCATAATCCCTTTTTTTTATAGCTTTAAATAAGTCTTTTTCTTTACTAACAATGTAGTTATGACCAAAATTTTCTAATTTGTGAGAATCACTAGTGGTGATTAAAGGCTTATCATATTTTTTAGCAATCTTAATAGCTTTTTTATTAAAATAATTTACAAAAAAATGGTTAAAAAAAGATATTTCAATAGCATCAAATAAATCTATATAATCAATTAATTCTTTATTTAAAGAAGAAGGTGAAGGGTAAAAAGGATGAGGTGCTAATACGAATAATTCTTTATTAGATCTTTTTTCATCCAACAATTCTTTGAAAGTTTTTATCTCCCTACTAGGATTTAATAAAACAACGTCTTTACCTTCAATACTAGCTTCAACACCCGGAATTAAAAAAATACCTTTAGACAAAGCATAATTTTTTAGAGCGTTATTAAAAAATATTTTTTTATGATGAGTTAAGCTTATATGAGTAAAACCTTTTTTTGCAGCTTCATTAATTAACATAATAGGAGAATAATCTACTATGTTTTTACCAAGTAATCCATCAATAGGATCCCTATCAGTATGTATATGTATATCGGCTTTCATACGAACCTGGAGGGATTCGAACCCTCGACCTATTGCTAACTCCATATTAATTTAGGAGGCAATCGCGCTATCCAGACTGCGCCACAGGTTCAACACACAAAAAAGTTAAATTAAATAGTATTTTTCTTTTAACTTCACAACATTTTTTTTATCATTAATGTTAATATTTTTTTTATTTAAAGGATTTTTTAAAGTGATTTGTTGGTAATTATCATGAGGAATCGCTACTAAAGGATCATTTTTAATAATCAACGCTTTTTTTAAGGATAAAGGTTTTTTTTTATAATCTTCTTTTTTAAAACTTAAAGATACTTTTTTCGCATTTTCTAAATCAAAACCTTTTATTGTTTTACCCAAGCTTTTTATGAGAACAGGCTTATCAGAGTATTCTATAACGTCACCTTCTTTAAATAAAGGTAAAATTACCAAGGTATTAACCCTGAAAATTTCTTTACTAGTCATCCTGTCTTTACTAAATAATTTAGCGTTATTCTCTATTAAGCCCCCAAAGTGATTAACAATTTTTTTAGCTATGATAACTTGTTCTTTTTTACTAGTTAAGTAAAAATCCACACTGCTTCCTTTATCAACTAATTTATTAACAAAAAAATCAGATTTATTAACATGATTTTTTACAAAGTCCTTAACTTCCATAGAAGCATTCCTTATTTGCAACACGCCCTCGTAATATTCACTTCCCTCTTTAGCTTTCTGAGGAGAATAAGTTACTTCAACACTAATAGGTATCGTGAAATAATAATCATCTAATTTTATAGTAACAGGCAAATCTTTCTTTAAACCAGTTTTATCCAATACGTCTTTTTGTAATCCTTTTTCCAAAGAAATTTTTTTATTTAAAGAATCAGAAAGTATTTTTTGTAAAGACTCATCCAAATTATTAAAAGACACCCACTTATTTTTATAAAAAATTTTTTTGCTAGGACAAAGTTTTATTTTTACAGGCTTAAAACTTAACGAATTAACCTTACAATCATCACAAATCTTATCAGAACTTGTTTTTTTCCCACATTCAACACAAAATCTTGGCATAAAAAAACAGTATAATAAAATAATATATAAATATAACCTGTATACCCAGTAATTAAAAATGAAACAATTTTTGAAAAAAACATACGATTTCTTAGTAAAAGACGATAGTTGGCTAAGCTGGATCGTAGGCTTAGCATTAGCATACGTACTTATTAAATTCATAATATACCCAGGCATAGGCTTCGCATTCCAAACAGAATTACCAGTAGTAGCAATAGTGAGTGAGTCAATGGAACACCGAATGAACAATATTAATGACATGTATTATATGTGCGGATACAGATTTGAAGATAAAAGAAGAGTTAGTTTTGACAGGTGGTGGAATATATGCGGAGACTGGTACGTTAATAATACAGATATTAACAAAGACGTTTTTGAAGAGTTCAGATTTAAAAACGGCTTGAATAAAGGAGATATAATAATAGCCTTTGGAAAAAAACCAGAAGATATAAACGTGGGAGACGTTGTCATATTCGAAGCCAATAGACCAATACCCATAATACACAGAGTAGTAGCGAAAAACGAACAAAGCCAAGAAATTATTTTTAGCACTAAAGGAGATAACAACGCGGATTACGAAACTAGTTTAGAAGAAGAAACCGTACACGAAGATAGAATCATAGGAGTTGCCAAGGCCAGGATACCCTACTTAGGTTATTTGAGAGTTTGGATGGCAGACCTAGTAAATCTTTTTAGATAGTTAAGATAAATCATAATTGACGACTAAAAAAAAAAGGTTATGATAAGTTAAGAGGGAAAAGGGGTTGTGGTCTAGCTTGGTTATGATACGCGGCTGGGGGTCGCGTGATCGGGGGTTCAAATCCTCCCAACCCCATAAAAAAAAAATAATTGAT
The DNA here is from genome assembly GCA_007117755.1 of Candidatus Woesearchaeota archaeon. GTDB lineage: Archaea > Nanobdellota > Nanobdellia > Woesearchaeales > 21-14-0-10-32-9 > SKIS01. The sequence goes on from SKFY01000039.1 coordinate 4,328, forward strand.
TAATTTGGATATAAACAAAAAATTTATATAGGTATAACCTGGACTATATTTCTATGATAAAGAGATTTAAAGATTTCTTCAACAAGTATTTTAAAAACTTGTTCGGAAAGAAAAAAGAAGTAAAAATAGGTTTGTACGGACCACCTAACGGGGGAAAAACCACCCTGGCCAATAGGATTTGTGAAGACTGGCTAGGTGAACAATTAGGAAATGTTTCTAGCGTAGCACACGAAACTAGAGAAGTGCAGATTAAAGAAAAAGTCGTTATTAAATCAGGAAACAAACAAATAACTTTCAGCTTAGTAGATACACCAGGAATAGCTACTAAAATAGATTATGAAGAATTCGTAAAAGAAGGTATGAAAGAGAAAGAAGCTAAAAATAGGGCTAAAGAAGCTACTAAAGGCGTTATTGACGCAATAAAATGGTTAGATGATATGGAAACCGTAGTAGTTGTTTTAGACGCTACAAAAGATCCTTATAGTCAAGTAAATATTACTATAATGGGTAATTTAGAAGCTAGAAACATACCCGTTTTAGTAGTCGCTAATAAAGTAGATCTTAAAAAAGCCGATTTGAAAAAGATAGAATCCGCATTCCCAAAATACGATATTGTAGGTATAAGTGCTAAGTACGGAAAAAACGTGGATAAGTTTTATGAAAAACTTATAGAGGTAGCAGGTAAATAAAGATGATAACTTTACAATTCATACCATATAAAGAATTAGAAAATTTACCTAGTGAAAAAAGAATTAATAAAATACTTAGAGCAGTTAAATCAGATAAAATAGTATTGTTAGAAGGAAGTCTTGAAAGTAAAGAAGAAACTGATTTGATAAGTAGAACTATGGAACAAATAAACGAGAGTTTTACAGGTATAGAAATAAGTGTTGTTAAAAGCGAACATTTAGAGACTAATTTTTTAGATAGAATAAGAAGTAAAATCGTCAGGCTATTAACAGGTAATAGACATGGTTTTACCATTATAGGACCTGCAAAGATAGTGAAGGAAATAAAACAAGATCCTGGAAAGATACAGCTTCTCACAAATATTCCTTCTAATAAAAAATAAGGTGAATAAATAATGCCCCACCAATGTGTTAAGTGCGGAGCTCTTTACGGAGACGCAAGCGAAGCTATTATTAAAGGTTGTAAGGATTGCGAATCTAAATTGTTTTTCTATGTCAAACAAGATTATTTAGATAAAGCTAAAGAACGCACTAGTAATTTGACTAAAGTAGAAAAGAATCAAATAGAAAAAGATGTTTATGATATAATAGGAGATGAAATAGATAAAGACATACCAGTAGTTTTAGATATTGAAAGCATAAATATAATTAAACCAGGAAAGTACGAGTTAGATTTAGTTAATCTTTTTAAGAAAAAACAACCTTTAATTTATAAGTTAGAAGATGGAAAATACGTTGTTGATATAATGGAAAGTTTTAGTAAGTTCTCAAAGAAATAATTAAAATGTTAAGTGAAAACGGAGTTTTTTTTGTTGGTGAAAAAAAAGAAGTTGTTAGTAAGAAATTACCTGTTTTTTATAATCCTGTTATGAAAGATAATAGGGATTTGAGTATAAAAATTATTAATACTTTAAGAAAGGATTTGAGAATAGGCTTGCCCTTAGCAGGGTCAGGAATAAGAGGTTTGAGAATATATAAAGAGTGTTCTAATGTTAAGGAAATCGCTCTTAATGATGTTCGTAAAGATTTCAAAGAAGATTTGATAAAAAGTATAGAATATAATAATTTTAAGAAGACATTTTTTGAAATACATAATACTGAAGCTAATATTTTTTTGCATAGAGAGAAATATTTTGATTATGTAGATGTCGATCCTTTCGGTTCACCTAATAAATTTTTAGATTCGAGTATTCAATGCCTGAAAAATAATGGTGTTTTAGCAGTTACAGCTACGGATACAGGCGCTTTAGCAGGTAGTTTCCCAAAAGCATGTATGAGAAAGTATTGGTCAAAGCCTTTAAAAAACGAGTTTATGCACGAATTTGGATTAAGGATTTTAATAAGTAAAATTCAATTAGTAGGAGCTCAACATGAAAAGTATTTAAAACCTTTAGTAGGGTATTTTAAAAATCATTATTACAGAGTTTTTTTTAAGTTGTATTCTAATAGGAATAAATCAGAAAAAGTTTTTGAAGAAAGAGCTTATTATGAAGAACACGGACCTATTTACACAGGCAAATTAGGAGATATTGATTTTTTAAAAAAAATAGAGAAAGACGAATTTGTTGATTTGTTAAAAGAAGAGTATTCAATAAATACTATAGGTTTTTGTGATTTGCATAAAAGAGCAGAAAAACTAAAATTAAAAAAGTTACCAAAAACAAGTACTTTAATAGAAGAAATAAGAAATAAAGGATACGAAGCCTGCAGAACTCATTTTAATCCACACGGAATAAAAACTAATATGAAAGAAAAAGATTTGAACAAGCTTATCCAACAGCTCTCCTAACATCAATCACTTCTACAGAATTAACACTTTTTAAAGTCGCTAAGTCTTTTTCTAACTCTTCAGGACTTCCTAAGCTCTCATCCATTATAAAAGTTAATTTTAAAGCTTTTAAACCAAAAGCCACAGGTTCAGTCTCTGCTTTCACTTCTACTGTTTGAGAAAATTTTTCTATCTTACTAGAAGCTTCCTTTTGTAGTCCGTCTAAGTCTGTACTTGGAGACTCAGGCATTAATTTTATTGTTACTATTGCTTTTGCCATTTTTAAATAAGTTTTTTTTAACCTCCTTCACAAAAAAAAAATTTTTATGTATCTTAATTAGGACCAGTAAAGCCACATTTAGGACAAGTATATTTAGCCACTATTTGCCTTGCCTTTTTTGATCTGATTATTTCATAATCACCGCAACCAGGGCATTTAAATGATACTGAGCCAACATTATTTGTTATTCTCTCATTAGTTGATATACATCTTTTAACTTCCATGGCATTGACGGAACTAATAAATATTTATAAAACTATCGTTGGAAATACAAAACCTTTAAATAAATACATTAGGTCCTGAAAGTAAACTTTGGGTCCGTAGCTTAGCCTGGTGGAGCGCACGACTGATAATCGTGAGGTCCCGTGTTCAAATCACGGCGGACCCACCATTATACATTAAAAAAATAAAAAAAAAAGTTTTTTTAATTGAGCGAGGGGATTAACTTTGGGTTTGTTTGAACATGTTGAGAAAGATATTTCTTTTATAGGTAAAAAGTATATGGGTTTAAAAGATAAAGAGATTAGTTATTTGTTAACTCCTAAGAATATTGTCAGGTTTGAAGCGAATGGTTTTGAAGGTTATAGAGTTCAATTTAATAATGACCTGGGTCCTTTTAAGGGAGGTATTAGGTTTCATCAAGAAGTTGATGAATCAGAGGTTAAAAGTCTTGCTTTCTGGATGGTTATAAAATGCGCACTTAATAATGTTCCTTTCGGAGGCGGAAAAGGAGGCGTGAATGTTAATCCAAAAAATTTTTCTGAAAAAGAATATGAGGAATTAAGCCGAGCAGTGGTTAGGGCTTTAAAAAACGATATAGGTGTTGATAAAGATATTCCCGCACCAGATGTTTATACAAATAGTCAAGTAATGGCGTGGATGAGAGACGAATACGAAAAAATCTTTGGAAAACAAGAGCCTGGAGTAGTGACTGGAAAACCTATAGAATTAGGAGGGAGTAAAGGAAGAAGTGAAAGTACGTCACAAGGAGGGATTTACGTTTTGAAAGAAGTTTTGAAAAGAGAAGGAATCAAAGATCCTAGGATAGGCATAGAGGGTTTTGGAAATGCAGGTATGAATGCAGCAAAGATATTAAGAAATCAAAGATACAAAGTGGTTTGTGTTTCTGATAGTACAGGAGCTGTTTATAATAAAAGAGGTTTAGATATTAGTAAATTAATCAAGTATAAACAAGCCAAAGGGAAATTTGAAAATTATGAAGAAGATACCGTTATTAAAAAAGAAGATTTGATAGAACAAGACTTGGACGTTCTTATACCCGCAGCTATGGCCGAGAGTATTAATAAAGATAATGCTCATAAAGTTAAAGCTAAAATAATTTTAGAACTCGCAAACGGGCCTTTAACTAAAGAAGCGGACGATATCCTAAAAGATAAAGCCTTAATCATACCAGACATATTAGCTAATTCAGGAGGAGTAATAGTTAGTTATTTTGAATGGATACAAAATAAAACAGGAGAGTACTGGACCGAAGAAGAAGTTCAAAATAAATTAAAAGAAAAAATATTAGGGACTTTAAAAGAACTTTATAACGAACAAGAAAAAGACGTGAGTATGAGAATAACAGCTTATAAAAAAGGAATAAGAAAAGTTTTGAAAGCAGCAAAGCTTAGAGGTGCACTATGAGTTATGAACAATTGTACACGCCAGGATACTTAGAAGTTTTTTGCGGACCTATGAAGAGTGGAAAAACACTTGAGTTAATACACAGAATTAATAAACTCGAGTACAGAGATGATGTTAATTTTGTTTTTTTTAAACCAAGCATAGATACAAGGGATAAAACTATCAAGAGTAGATTTGAAACTAAGATTTTCGAATGTGTTTTTGTTAAAGAAAACGATTTTAATGATTTGTTTAATAATTACAAAGGAGAAGAAGTTGTAGCTATAGATGAAGCACATTTTTTTGAAAAAGAAGTTTTAATAAAATTCGTTAATTATTTGCTAAAAAATAACAAGAATGTCTTAATAGCCGGATTAGAACTTGATTTTAGAGGAGAGCCTTTTGGTGCAATGCCAGAGATTATATGTATGGCTGATAAGATTTACAAATTATCAGGAATATGTGATGTGAAAGGTTGTAATAATATAGCTCGTATGACTCAAAGATTAGTTAATGGAAAACCAGCTCATTACAGCAGTCCTTTAATATTAATAGGAGATGCTGAGGAAGGATACGAGACTAGGTGTAGAAAACACCACGCTGTTAAGAGGGATTAAAAATTATAAATGAATATTCTAAAGATGAAGTGTCAAATTTTGTTATTGATACACTAGTTAATAAAAATAAACAAATACTAGTTTTTGTTTCAACAAAGAGATCAGCTGAGGCAGTGGCTGATAAGATTTTATCAGAGTCAAAAAATTTCTTAAAAGAAGAATACGAAGATTTAGAAAAAAGCATTTTAAGTGCTTTGAGCAGTCCTACAAAGCAATGTCGCAGGCTTGCAAGACTTGTTAAAAGAGGAGTTAGTTTTCATCATAGCGGTCTTAATAGTAAACAGAGAAGTCTTGTTGAGAGGGAATTCAAAAAAGGACGTATAAAAGTTATATGCGCGACACCTACCTTAGCAGCAGGCGTTGATATACCTGCGTATAGAGTTTTAATAAGAGATACTAAAAGATTTACGGATAGAGGCATGGTTTCTATTCCTGTCTTGGAGTATGAACAGATGAGTGGAAGAGCTGGAAGACCTAGTTATGATAAAATAGGAGAGTCTTTAATCTTGGCTAAAAGCATAGAGGAAAGAGAAAATCTTTGGCATAAATACGTTATGGGAGAACCTGAAGATATTATTTCTAAATTAGCAGTGGAGCCTGTTCTTAGAATTTACACTCTTAGTTTAATAGCGACTAAGTATGTTTCTAACTTTTCAGAGCTTAAAAAATTTATGTCTCGTACTTTTTATGCATCACAATACGGGGATTATAAATCCTTAGAACATAATTTAGGAGGAATTTTAAGATCTTTAGAGAAGTGGAATTTTGTAGTTACAGAAAATAAAAAAAGTGATTTTGTGAGTGCTAATAAATTAGATGATGACTATTCTTTGAAACCAACATCTTTAGGAGTTAGGGTTTCTCAATTATATCTGGATCCTTTAACAGCTAATGATTTGATAAGAGGCTTAGAAAGTGGTGATAAAGGATATTTTGCCTTATTAAATCTTATTTGTTACACTATTGAGATGAAACCATATTTTAGACTTAGAAAAAAAGATTATGAGTTAGTGCAAGAAAAATTAATTAAAGAAGAGTTTATGTTTGAAGAACCTGACGAGTTCAGTATTGAGTATGATGATTTTTTAGATAGTTTGAAAACCAGTATTGTTTTAGAATCATGGATTGAAGAAGCTAGTGAAGAAAAAATCTATGAAGATTACGGAGTTAGTCCAGGAGAGCTACAAATGAAACTTGAAAGAGGAGATTGGTTATTATATGCTTGTTCAGAGTTTTGTAGGATGAAAGGTTTGAAAGATGTTTTTAATAGAGTTAATAAGTTAAGAAGCAGGTTCAAAAACGGTGTTAAAGAAGAATTATTAGTTTTGCTAAAACTTAAAAATATAGGGCGGGTGAGAGCAAGAAAGCTGTTTAACAAAGGTTTTACTGATTTAAAGTCCTTAAAAAAAACCAAGCCTTCAGAACTAAAGTCTTTACTTGGAGAAAAAACTGGTTTGAATGTTATGAAACAATTAGGAATTAGCAATGAAGAAGATACTAAATTATTTTTTTCAAACCAATAATTTTATTTAAAGAAAGATAATTACTTTTTTTAATCAACATGATACTTAAACAAATACCAGAAGATTTTATAGTTATTGAAATACCTAATGATTTTTCAGGAGAAGGACCATACCAGATTTATGAACTGACCAAAGTTAATTATAATACTGAAGACGCTGTAGAAGCAGTTGTTAAAGCTCTAGGTATTAAAAGAAAACAAGTTAGTTACGCAGGTAATAAGGATCGTAACGCCATAACAAAACAATTTATTTCTTTAAAAAAAGTCTCTAAAGAAAAAGTCGAAAGCATTAATTTGAAAGACATACAACTTGTTTTTAAAGGATATAGTAATAAACCAGTTTATTTAGGAGATTTGAAAGGTAATAAATTTGAGATAACCATAAGAGGTTTGAAAGAAAAAATAAATATAGAAAAAAATGTTAAAATACCTAATTTTTATGACACACAAAGATTTTCCGAATATAACCATATTATAGGAAAAGCATTAATTAAAAGAGATTTTGAAAAAGCAACTAATTACATAATTAAGAGTAGTACTAAGTACGGAAAAGTAATGAGAACTCATTTAGACAATAATCCTAATGACTACGTTAATGCTTTAAAGAAAATACCCACCAGGGTTTTACAAATATATCTTTATTCTTATCAAAGCTTTTTATGGAATAAACTAGCAAATAAAAATTTAGGAGAAGAAAATAATTTTTTACCAATACCCGGATTCGGAACAGAAACAAAGGATTATAAAGATATTTTTAAGGAAGAAGAAATAAATGAGAGAGATTTTATCCTAAGAGAATTCCCAGAGATAAGTATGGAAGGTAGTCAAAGAAAACTATACAGCGAAGTAAATGATTTACGCATAAGTGATTATGAAAAGGATGATTTGAACCCAGGATATAAATTAAAAATAAGCTTTAGCCTAGGAAAAGGCAGCTACGCAACAATGGTAGTTAAGCATTTGTTAAAGAATGGGTCCTCTGGGATTTGAACCCAGGACACCACGGTCTTCAGCCGTGCGCTCTCCCAGACTGAGCTAAGGACCCTTCAGAGAAAAGATAAAAAAGGTTTCTTTTATATTATTTTTCATTTTTAATAATAAGAGAACCTTTATTCCCAACAGTAATTTGTAAGTTACCCCTATAATCCTTGACTTTAGCATTTTTTATCTCTACCAAATCACCTTCTTTAATATTTTCAGTCTGACCATCCCATAAAGTTAAATCTATACAACCAGTACTATCTTGTATAACAGCTATAGCTATTTTTCCAGGCTCGCCCATCCTAGGAAAAGTTTTTACAGGACTTAATTCTTTGACTTTAGCATTCAAAGTCGTTATTTTTTTACCAATATCAATGTCTTTTATATACATACTTATAATAATAAAATAAAATATTTATAAACATTGGCTTTTATACATTTAAATTAAGATGGTGAAGATTATACCAACAATACTTACGAATAATAAAAAAGATTTCGAAGATAGATATAAAAAATTAAGTTTTAGCGATATGCTACAAATTGACTTTATGGATGGAAAATTTGTTAAGAATAAGTCAGTGAGTCTTGAAGAAATGCCTAGTTTTTTTAATAGAAGAGTGGAAGCCCATTTAATGGTGGAAAAACCTGAAGAATACATAAGTGCTTTGAAAAAGAAAGGATTTAAAAAAATAATTTTTCACTATGAATCTTTTTCAGATAAATCAAAAATTAGGGATTTCGCCAAGGATTTGACAATTCAAGGTCTTAAACCAGTATTAGCGATAAATCCAGAAACTAAACTAGAAGATTTTTATGAATTAACAGGTTTATTCACAACTATAATGTTTTTAGGAGTTAATCCCGGAAAAGAAAATCAAGAGTTTCAAAAAAAGGTAATTGATAAAATTAAAAAATTAAGAGATAAAGATGATAAGATTTTAATCCAAGTTGATGGAGGAGTAAATCCCCAAACCGCAAAGAATTTGAAAGGTTTAGTCAATATTGTTAATTCAGGCTCATATATTAGTGAAAATGAAGATCCAGAGAAAGCTTTTAACAATCTTAGAAAGGTGTTTGAATGAAAAAGAAAGATTTGACAAAAAAATGCAAAGATATTAGGATAAAACTATTGAAAACATTAAACAAAGCAGGATCAGGACATACCGCAGGTCCTTTAGGAATGACAGAAGTGTTTACTTTTTTATATAACGATTTTTTAAAAATTAATCCAAAAAAACCAAAAGATCCAAAGAGAGATTATCTTATTTTATCCAACGGACATATTTGTCCTATACAGTACGTAGTCATGTCCGATAAAGGATTTTTTCCAGAGAAAGAACTTTATACTTTGAGAAAACTTAATTCTAGATTACAAGGACACCCACATAGAGAAGCCTTACCAGGATTAGAAACTACTTCAGGACCATTAGGTAGCGGATTAAGCCAAGCATGCGGAATAGCACTGGGTTTGAAAAGAGATAATAAAAAAAATAAAGTTGTTTGCCTTACTAGTGACGGTGAACACGAAGAAGGAAATACGTGGGAAGCAATTTTATTCGCAGCAAAATACGACCTTAATAATCTTATACAAATAATAGATAGAAATAATATACAAATAGACGGTTATACAGAGGATATTATGCCTTTAAATAGCTTGTCAGAAAAGTATAAAAGTTTTAATTGGAACGTTATCGAAATAGACGGTAATAATATTAAGCAGATAGAAAAAGCTTTGATAAACGCGGATAAGAAAAAAACAAAACCCACAGTTATAATAGCTAATACTGTTCCAGGAAAAGGAGTTAGTTTCATGGAAAACAAATATGAATGGCACGGTAAAGTACCCAATGACGAAGAATTGAAGAAGGCATTAGAGGAATTGAAATGAAGAAAGATTCTACACGAGCAGGATTTGGAAGAGGACTGGCTAAATTAGGCGAGAAAAACAAAAATGTATACGCACTCACAGCAGACCTAGGAGGAAGTACTAATCTTACTAGTTTTAAAAAAGAATTTCCTGAACGCTTTGTACAAGTAGGAGTGGCTGAACAAAACCTAGTCACGGTAGCCAGTGGATTAGCACACATAGGTAAAATACCTTTCGCAACTACTTTTGCAGTGTTTAGCCCAGGAAGAACATGGGAACAAATAAGAACAACGATTTGCTATAATAATCAACCAGTTAAGATTTGTAGCACTCACTCAGGATTAGGAGTTGGTGAAGACGGAGCGACGCATCAAATGCTAGAAGACTTAGCATTAATGAGATCTTTACCTAATATGACAGTTATACAACCATGCGATGGTTTGGAAGCTGAGAAAGCAGTTGAGAAAATTGCGAATCATGAAAAACCAGTTTATTTCAGGCTTAATAGACAAAAAACTAGTCTTTTAACAAATAAAAAAAGTAGTTTTGAAATAGGCAAAGCTAACATACTTAAAAAAGGAGAGCACATAACTTTAATAGGTATAGGTCCTGTATTAGTAGAATCCTTGGAAGCGGCTAAAGAGCTGGAGGAAGAGGGTTTGTCAGTAGAAGTTATTAATATGCATACTTTAAAGCCATTAGATAAAAAAACAATCCTTAAGAGTATAAACAAGACAGATCTCGTCATTACAGTGGAAGATCATCAAGTCACAGGAGGTTTGGGAAGTAGCGTCGCGGAGTTTCTCAGCCAAGTTAAGCCCACTCCTATGAAGATGTTAGGCGTGGAAGATACTTTTGGAGAGAGTGGGAGTTTTGAAGAGTTGTATGATAAATATGGCTTGTCAAAGGACAAGATTAAAAAGAGTATAAAAAAATTTGTTGAAGAAGCTTGAATAACAAAGAGCTGAAATTTTATTTGTCGATACTTTTAAATACGTGAATAAGGTGCTTTCTAAAGTGTTTACTAAAAAAAAAGTTAAGTTATTATTATTGGAAAGCTTGTTAATAGTTGTAGCTGTGTACGCAATTATTTTTTATCTTACAGATGTATTGGATCAGGAAAGATTTAAAGAGTTAGAGAATCAATTAACTGTTTCTTCTTTAAAACAAGAATCTAGATATGTTATGAATGATTTTTTCTCTACTTTTAGTGAGAATGAATGTGAATTAATGCGAAATAGTATTTATGAAGAATATGATTATGTTAAGGATTTGTTCAGCGACATAAATAGGTATGTCATGTCAGGCTTGGGAAGAAACGAGCCTAGATACTCAGTTAATAAAAGAGAATATACTTTAAACCAATTAGATATGCTTAATATGATTAATTTTTATAATGAAGGATGTGAAGATGCGAAGATTTACCCCTTATTATATTTTAACGACGGGGAGTCAAGCGGTATAGATACACAAGGACTTATTCTTAGTCAGTTTTACGAGGAAACAACCGATGTTATTGTTTTAATATTTGATAAAAATTATGAAGATGAACAATTACTTGTGAAACTTAGGAATTATTACAATGTCACCCAAGCACCTTTTATTGTTTTTGGAGATAAAAATACTAAAGATTTTACTAATAATGATATAGTGTATTTGAGAACATTGAGAAATGAATATGATAATATGAAAAATATTTAATGAAAAAAAATGGTACTTAACGTCTTATTACACACGGTTATATTCACAGGATTTTTCTTAGCAGTATTTTGGTTAGTGGCCTTGTTAAATGTTAAGGAGTATAAAAGACGTATAGAGAATTATCCTTCTGTTACTATAATAATACCTGCATATAATGAAGAAGAAGGTGTGGGCAGAACTATAGAGTCTTGTAAAAATTTGGAGTACCCTGGAAAGTTAGATATTCTTGTTGTTAATGATGCTTCTAAAGATAGAACGCTTGAAAAAATAAAGAAGTATAAAGGTATTAAGATACTCGATAATAAAAAAAATGAAGGTAAAGCTTCAGCTTTGAATAAAGCGTTGAAAGAAGTTAAAACAGAATACTTCGCAGTGATGGATGCTGATTCTTTAGTAGATAGATACGCTTTAAGAAATGCTATAAAATATTTTATTATTAAGGATGGAGATGAAGTTGGAAGTGTAATGACTAAGTTAAAGCCGGAGAATGAAAGTGGTAATTATTTAGAAAGAGTTCAATTAATAGAGTATATGTTTGTGGGTTTAGTAAGGTATTTGTCTGCTTCTTTAAGACTTTTACATATAGCACCAGGAGTTATGAGTGTTTATAAAACAAGAGTTGTTAAAAAATTAAAAGGTTTTGACAAAACTAATTTGACAGAGGATTTTGAGTTAGCCGTTAGATTAAGAAAAAATGGTTATTTGATTAATTACGCACATGACAGCTTAGGATATACTAAAGTACCTAATAATTTTAAAGTTTTTTTAAAGCAAAGACTAAGATGGGGTAGGGGATTTTTTAGAACTATATTTAAACATAAAGATATAATATTTAATAAAAAGAAAGGTTTGTTCGGGATTTATGAATTCCCTATGAATATAATAAGTCCTTTATTGTTTTTCGTAGCGGTTTTTATACTGACCATAAATATTGTTAGAAGCGTCTACGAGTTTTTATTTAAATTAATAGTCACGCCAGACGTTATAAAATGGTTCGAGTTTAATTCTTTCAGGGAGATGATGCTTTCTTTTAATTCCCTAATATCTTTACCTATACTCGCGAGTTTATTATTGGTATTATTGTTTATTTATTTCGTGTTTAAATTTTACGATCACAAATTCTTTGAAAGAGACAAATTTAAAAAAGTAATAGCATTAGTTACTTACGTATTCATTTATAGCTATATATACGTTTATTTATTTTCAAAAGCGTTTTACATGGAAGTTGTGAATAAAGAATATGATTGGGGTACTAAAAAAAGATGACTAAAAAATTTTATACAAAAAGTAGAAAGACATTATTAGTGACTTTATTATTAGTGAGTTTTATAATGGGATATATGAGTGGATGGCTAACTTCTGAACAGACAATTTCTGATTTAGAATTAGAAATAGAAAGTCTTAACTTAGATATAAGATCTGTAAATCAAAGAGTTCAGTTTTCTAAATATTTCGGGGATATATGTGAGCCAGAGCACATAGATTTTATAGGTCGTCGTATATACGAAACAGGTATAGAATTAGACCGTCTTGAAAGAAGAGGTTTGGAAGACACTAATGATTATATTATTTTAAAACAAAGACATAACGTTAACCAAGTATTGTTTTATACAGAGCTTAAAAAGTTTAAAGAAGAATGCGAATATGATAAAAACATAATTTTGTTCTTTTTTGACGGGTCAGAAGGAGAAGAAGCAAGAGCGCAAGGAGAAGAAATAAGTATTGCGATAGAAGAAAGAGATGTTATTGTTTTACCTATGGATTATGGATACACAAACTATATAAGCTATTTCTATGACTACCACTCTATAAATGAATTACCAGCTTTAGTTATTAATTACGATACTACACTAGAAGGATTTAGTGAAGCTGATGTTATAGAGACTTATTTAAAATGAAACTGTCTATTATCATACCTGCTTATAACGAAGAATCAGTTTTGAGAAGTAGTTTGCAAAAAACCAAGGATTATTTTAAACAAAAAAAGTATTCTTATGAAATAATAGTTATAGATGACGGTAGCGAAGATAAGACAAGAAAAATAGCTGAAGAAGAAAAAGCTGTGCTTAATAAGAAGAGAACTAATAAAGGAAAAGGATACTCTGTTAAAGAAGGAGTAAGACTGGCTAAGGGAGATTATATTCTTTATATGGATGCTGATATGTCCACCCCCCTAGAAGAGCTAAAGATTTTTTTACAGTACATAAAAAAATATGATATTGTTATAGCTTCAAGAAAAACTCCTGATTCTTTAGTAAAAACTAGGTTTTACAAAAAAATTTTGGGAAGAATAAGCCATTTACCTATAAAATTATTATTAGTTAATGATATTAAAGACACACAATGCGGTTTTAAATTATTTAAGAAAGAAGTGGCTAAGAGACTTTTTAAAATGCAAAAGATAATGAGATGGGGTTTTGATTTTGAAATTCTTTTTTTAGCCCAAAAAAATGGTTACGTAATTAAAGAGAAGGGAGTTAGATGGGTGGAGGATAAGAATAGTAAAGTTAAATTAATTGATTATCCTAAGACTATGATTGAGCTTTTTAAAATAAAATATTATGATTATAAGGGTTACTATGATACAAAAAATTAAGGAATATGTTAAAGCAAATAAGTATTTGCTAATGCTTTTCTTATTTAGCACGGCATATTTTCTTTATCAAAAAAGCATGGGTAATTCATGGGATTTTAATGCTTTTGTTTTAAACGCGGAGTATTTGTTTGGAGACGGATTATATTTCGAAACTTTAAGACCTCCTTTAATGCCAGTTATTATAGGATTAATAAGTTTGTTAACAACTACCCTGGTTGCTGAGTACATATATATTATTTTAGTAGCAGTACTTTTTTTTATATCAAGTGTTTATTTGGCTAAGGCGTTAGGGTTTAACGAGGTTATTTATTATGGTTTGTCACTTAACATTTTTGTATTGACGTGGGGCTTGGTTAATGGAACAGAATTGTTAAGTTATTCTCTTATGCAATTAATGATTCTTTTTTTAGTTAAAGAAAGAATCACCGGAGGTTTTTTTCTTGGCTTAGCATCCTTAGCAAGATACAGTAACCTAATCTTTTTCCCTTTCTTGTTATTACAAAAAAATATTAAGAAAATAGTTCTTTCTTTATTTTTATTCGGCTTAACACTTATTCCATGGTTAACGTATAATTTTATTAAAACAGGTAATTTTTTAACGAGTATAGCAGATCAATACGCAAATAATATTTTATTCAGACAAAGTTTTTTAAATAATTCTTATGATAATTACTTAATAGATTTTTTATCAGTGACTAATTTTTTATTAATACCTGCTTTGATAGGTATAGGAGGCTTTTTGTTTTTAATTTATAATTATTTAATTTTTAATAAAAATAAAAGCGTTAGGAATATTTGGGATTTTATCATAAAGAATAAAGTAAGTTTGGTTATGTTAATAATACTTATTTATACAACTTATAGTTATTTAGGAATACCTTTGAAACACGCGCGTTATTTGTTTTTAAATTTATTACCACTTACTTACTTTGCGTATAAAGGCTTAGAAATAGTAAGTAATTTTTTTAAAACAAAAAAGTATTCTTTTAAGAAAATAATGACATACTTATTTTTAATCATCTTATTATTAAATGTGACTAGTTTAGTATATTTAGAAAGTAGTAATACTATTTATTATGAAAGCATATTGGGATACGAGTATATGCGTGATAAAGTAGAGGAGTTAGGAATTAGTGATTGTGAGTTAATGTCTAATGTCTGGGTCCCCCTTAATTATTTGGGATTGAGTAGTCAACCATTCCCACGGGATTTTCAGATAAATAGTAAGTTAGATGAAGGTTATAATCTTTTAATAGTGCATTCAGTAGGCGACCCCGAGTATAGCAGTGATAAGGATTTTTTAGAAAGCTTTCCTATTTTATACCAAGCGCCACATTACATTATTTTAGGAACGGATAATTGTAAAGAAAGATATGTTTATGATATTACCTACACTGAAGAGATTAAAAACATTTATTTAGAGAGAGAAAACATTGAGTTAAATATTAATCCTTGTTTTTTAATGTTTAGAAATTATGGCTTATTAGAAAAAACTTGTAATTTCTTTAATATGAAAGGATTTGAAAAAGATGAAAACAGAGAGATATTATGAAGCTGAAAAACGAATTAAAAAAAATTAATTTTTTCAATCCCCTAGATTGGTATAGGTTTTTTAGTAAAATAAGATTTGTTAGTTTTTTATTAGTAGGCGGAACAGGAGTATTGCTTAATTTGACAATAGTTACTGTTTTAACAGAGTTTTTTTTAGGAAGAGAATTATATTTCTATAGTTATTTAATAGGCTTATTCAGTAACTTAACATATAATTTTATTCTATTTACAAAAATAACTTTCAAAACTAAGAAGAACCATAAAAAAAGATATGTGGTTTATATTACGTATAGCTTAATTATGAGTTTTATACAAGCAATAACCGTGAGGCACATAGTGAACGTGGTAGGAGTAGATTTTTATTTAATAGTTATAGCCAGCATAATTTTTGTTTTCTCAATTATTAACTTTATGAATTTTAAATTATGGCTTTTTAAAGATTAAATTTTTTCATCAATTATTTTCTTTAAATCTTTTATTTTTATTCTATCTTGCTCACTAGTATCCCTATACCTTATAGTAATAGAATCATCATCTAAAGACTCAAAATCTACTGTGAGACAAAGAGGCGTGCCGATTTCATCCTGTCTAGCATAACGCCTACCAATACTCCCTGTAGCGTCAAAAACAACATCATAATCCTTTTTTAAATCATCAAAAACTTGTCTAGCTTTAGAAACTAATTCAGGCTTGTTTTTTAACAAAGGAAAAACAGCTATTTTTACAGGACTTAAAAAAGGCGCCAAACTTAATAAGTTGTTACCATCTTTTTCTTTTAAATTTAAATCAATTAAAGCATAAATATTTCTATCAACACCAAAACTCAACTCTAATACGTGAGGAATATATTTTTTACCAGTTTTATCATCTAAAACTTCTTGATTCTGACTGCTTTGTTTTTGATGACCTTTTAAATCATGATCTGTTCTATAATGAACACCACCTATCTCTGTCCAGCCTAAGCCTTTAAGATCAGCTTCTATATCGTAATGATACTTGTTATAGAATGCTTTTTCATCATCTTTTAACTCAGCAAATCTTATAACTTCTTTTTTAAAATTTAAAACTTCGTAATAAAACTTTTGAACCATGACTAAATGATAAACGTAGAAAACAGGAATTTTTTTAGCTAATTCTTTAGCTTTGACTTCAATAACTTTTTTTCTATCATCACCAGGAAGTATTCTTAATACATAGTTCTCAACTGATTTAAAATCATCACATTCATTTATTTTTTCAGGATTAAAAAATATTTGTAGCTCGGCTTGAGTAAAACCTCTTTGTCTAATTGTGAAGTTCCTAGGACTTATTTCGTTCCTATAAGCACGACCTATAGAGGCTAAGCCAACAGGTATTTTTTTTCTTAAGTATTCATGCTGTCTTTTAAAATTAATATAAGGACTTTGAGCAGTTTCAGGTCTTAAATAAGCTTCTACACCTCGGCCCATGTTTATGGGGAACATTAAATTCATAACATCAACTTTTACTATATCAGAACCATCTACAGAAGATTTTATATTATTTTTTTTAATTAAATCAAATAATTTCTTAGTAGAATAACCCTCAACCATTTTTTTTAAGTGTTTGGATACTAAGTGATCTGCTCTTTCTAACTGACCAGTTTTGCTTATAGCAACAGGATCTACAAAGTTGTCTAAATGACCACTGGCTTTAAAAACATCTTTATGCATTATTTCACTTGCTTCAATCTCTACATAGTCATTACTTAGATTCAGGAAGTACTTTCTCCATTTATTCTCGAAATTATTTTTTAAAGATTTACCGTGATGACCATAGTCGTAAAAACCAGCTAATCCCCCATATAAGTCATTACTAGGGTACATGAATCCTTTTTTTTTACAAAAATCAGGTGTTGAAATTGCCATGTTCTTATTAGTTGATAAGTTTTATATTATAATATTTTTGGTTTTCTGAAGATAAAATAAAAATAGAAAGATTTTTCTTGATAAACCACTTACCCCTTATTGTAATGGTTAGGAAATCAAGAAAATCTCGAGAGGAATGGAAGATTTATAATAACGTATTTGACCAATTCACTACTAGACTTATACACGAGTTATCAGGAAAAGGATATTTTAAAGATTTGAAGAGTAATCTCGGACTAGGCAAGGAAGCTAATGTTTTCTTAGCAGATAAAGATGATGAATACATAATTGTTAAGATTTACAGATTGGAAAATGCTAATTTTAACAAGATGTATAGTTATATTAATGCGGATCCGAGATTTACAGGTTTAGAAAATCAAAGAAGAAAAATAATTTTTACGTGGGCTCAGAGAGAATACAGAAATTTAATGGTGGCTAGAGAATACATCAGGGTTCCTTTACCTATAGGTGTTAAGAATCATGTTTTGATGATGGAGAGTATAGGTGGATTAAATCCTTCTCCTATGCTTAAAGATAAGTTCCCAGAGGATCCGGAGAGTTTCTATAAAGAAGTTTTAGTTAATGTTAAAGGTTTGTTAAAAGCAGGCTTAGTACACGGGGATTTGTCAGAATTCAATATTCTTAATCATCATGAAAAACCAGTTTTTATTGATTTTAGTCAAGGAACTAGTATAAAAACTTTTAATGCTTGGGAATTATTAGAGAGGGATTTGAATAATGTTAATAATTATTTCTCCAGAAAAAAAGTTGATGTGGATAAAGAAAAAGTTATTAGTGATTTTAAGAAAGAATTTGATAAATGTCTGACAACGTTTAAATAATAGGTGTGATTTTCTATTGGTTTATGGAGTATAGCTACGAAGTTAAGATACCTAAGGAAAGAATAGCAGTTCTTATAGGTAAGAAAGGCTCTGAGAAGAAGGATTTGGAAGATATAAGTAGTAGTAAGATTGATGTTGATTCTAAAGAAGGAGATGTTAGGGTTACTGGAAGTGACAGTCTTAAAATATTTGCTCTTAGAGAAGTTGTTAAAGCTATAGGTAGAGGTTTTAATCCAGATATTGCAAAGTTATTGTTAAAACAAGATTATGTTCTTGAATTGATAAGCGTTGAAGAATTCGTTCCTAATAAGAATCATTTAGAGAGGATTAAAGGAAGAGTTATAGGTGCTAAAGGAAAGTCAAGGGGAACTATAGAGAAAATGACTGATACATTTATTAGTGTATATGGAAAGACCATAGGGATAATAGGTAGCGCGGACAAAGTAGGAGTGGCTAAGCAAGCAGTAGAGAGTTTGTTAAACGGAAGCCCTCATAGTAATGTTTATACTTATTTAGAAAAACAAAAAACTAATTTGAAGAAAAAAGAGAAGTTAGATTGGTATCATCCTTCTTGAAATAATATCATTTCTTTAGCTCTGTAACAAGCAGATCTTTCAACAACGTCTTCTAAGTAATAACAATCAAAATCTTCTTCAACGATTTTATCCATGTAACAATCTTCTTTATCAAATACGTCTTCACATCTCAACCCAGTACTTTCCTCGTCACTAGGGATTTCCAAGTCATCATTATTTATTATATCCGGACTGTTCTGAACAGAATTTATTTGTTCTCCATTAGGAACACTTTCATAATAAACTATTAGTAAAGAAGAAGACACTCCTATAGTTATAACAAAAAATAATAGTAATACATATAATTTAGCATGTGATGTCTTTGTAGCTTTAGCAATAGCCTCATCTACTTCTTTAGGGGACCAACCATTTTGTACAAGGTTGTTTCTTATTAAAACTAAATCCACACCTCTTTTATACTCTTTTTTAACATACTTATAAATTTCTTTATTCATAAAACTTATTTAGACAAATGCTAATGGTTATTAAAATAGTTTTTGGATTGAATAAAGTTCTAACAACAAAAAGTTTATTAATAAAACCCTAACAATCAATTAATTGAATGGATAAACAATACAAAGCTCACGAATTAGCTAAAGGACAAAGAGATATTAGTATAGCTGAGTTTTTCGAGAGGAATAGACACTTATTAGGTTTTGATAATAAAAGAAAAGCACTTTTAACCACTATTAAAGAAGCAGTAGATAATAGTATAGATGCATGTGAAGAGTCAGAAATTCTACCCGAGATCATTGTTGAAATAATAGATATGGGTAATGACAAGTACAGAGTAGTAGTTGAAGATAACGGACCCGGAATTGTTAAGGAGCAAATACCAAAGATATTCGCCAAGCTTTTGTACGGTAGTAAGTTTCATAAACTTAAAATGCAAAGAGGACAACAAGGTATTGGTATTAGCGCAGCTGTTATGTATGCACAGTTAACCACGGGTAAACCAGCGAGGATAACAAGTAAGATTCATAAAGACGAACCTGCTTTGTATATGGAAGTTAAAATTAATACGGATACTAATAATCCAGAAGTTTTGAGTTCTGAGAATAAAGAATGGTATAAAGAACAAGGTACTAGAATAGAGATAGATTTGGAAGCTACTTATTTTAAAGGAAAACAGAGCGTGGATGAATATCTTAAACAAACAGCAATTATTAATCCACACGTAACCATTATTTACCAACCTCCTAAAGGAGATCAGATAATGCTTGTCAGAGTTAGTGAAGAAAAACCTGTGCTTCCCAATGAGATTAAACCTCATCCTTACGGAGTAGAATTAGGCATGCTTATGAAGATGCTTGAGAAAACCCAAACTAAGACTGTTAAACAGTTTTTACGAGAGGATTTTTCTAAAGTAGGAAATAAGACTGCAGAGGATATTTTAGAAAATGCAGGTATACTAAGTAAGACTAAGCCTAAACAGATTAATAGGGATATGGCTGAGCGATTAATTAAAGGAATTAGAGAAACAAAGATAATGATGCCACCTACTGATTGTATAGTCCCAATAGGCGCGGATTTGTTAGAAAAAGGTTTGAAAAAAGAAGTGAATGCAGAGTTCTACGCCACTGTTAGTAGAAGCCCAAATGTTTACAGAGGTAATCCATTTTTAGTAGAGGCAAGTTTAGCATTCGGAGGTATGATTGAGAAGGAAGGGAGTGTTGAGTTAATGAGATTCGCCAACCGGGTTCCTTTATTATACCAACAAGGAGGTTGTGGATTTACAGAAGGAGTTGTTAAGACCGGTTGGAAATCCTACGGAATACAACAAAGTAATGGGAGTATGCCACAAGGACCTGTAGTTTTAGTTTTACACATAGCTAGTGTTTGGGTGCCTTTTACGAGTGAAGCTAAGGAAGCTATTGCTCATTATCCAGAGATTATAAAAGAGGTTAAATTAGCTATTCAAGAATTAGGAAGAGATTTAGGCAAGTACATTAATAAAAAGAAAAAGGTAGGTGCTGAACTTAAGAAGAGAAGCTATATCGAAACATACATACCACATATAACAGAGGCATTGACTGAGTTAATAGATAAGCCAGAAGAGAAGGATTCCTTAAGTAAAAATTTAAGTGTTTTATTAGAGAAACAAAGAGGAGAAGTTGAAAGTTTAGATTTTGATCCTACTAAGAATACTGAGTACGATGAAGAATTGAAAAAAATAAGTATGGAAGAGGAGTATGATGAAGAATAAAACTCTTGATGAAATAAAGAAGACAGCAGAGAGACTATATAATAATATAAAGAGGTTGGAAAAAGCAGAGTTAACCACCCCTGTTAGGAGTTTGTCTAACGTTACTTATAATGAAAAAGACGGCTTTTTTGATTTGAAAGGTAAGATTAAGAAGAGAACACTGACTGCTAATACTGTTAAAACTTTTGCTCAAACACTAAGAGTTATGACTCTTTCTAAAAGCCTAGTGGAGACTGAAGATATAGCTACTAAGAGAGAGGCTTATTACGTTAGTAAGAATTGGTCAGAAGCACGCTTTAATGAACAGAACGAATCAGATAGTGTTATGGATGATTTGGAAGCTATGTTCGGTGTTAATCGTGAACAAATGGGTTTCATCGCTGATGAACACGGAGGTAGCGTAGCAGGTGAGCTAATAGTTGTTGATAAAGATGCTTCTACAGGTGAAAGGTTAGAAATTGATTGTACTAAGTTTGGAAGCGGAGCATATAGTATTCCTAGTGACGTTGAGCATTTAGAGTTCAAAACTAAAGCTAAAGCCGTAATTGCTATTGAAACAAATGGTATGTTTGAAAGGTTAAATAAGCATAGTTTTTGGAAGAAGGAACATTGTATATTAGTTAGTATGGGAGGAGTTCCTACTAGAGCCTGTAGGCGTTTTATTAGAAGATTGAGCGATTCTAATAATTTACCCGTTTATGTTTTTACAGACGGAGATTTTTACGGTTACTTTAATATTTATAGAACTTTAAAAGTGGGTAGTGGAAACGCTGCTCATATTAATGAATTTTTTTGTGTTCCCCGAGCTAAGTTTATAGGTATAACTCCTCAAGATATTAAGGATTATAAATTACCCACGCATCCTTTAAAAGATGTTGATATTAAGAGAGGTAAAGACGCTATTAAGAACGATCCTTTTGTTCATAATTATAAAGAATGGCAGGAAGCTATTAAGGAACAAACTAAGATGGGTGTTAGAGCTGAACAACAAGCATTAGCTAAACACGGATTGAATTTCGTAGTTAGTGATTATTTGCCTGAAAAACTAAAAAAACCTGTTACATGGCTACCTTGAACAAAAAGCTTTATAAATAATATTCTTCAGTACTATTTATTATGAACAAAAAAGGTCAAGATTCAACAGGTGCCGCAAGCATAATTTTTGTAATTACAGCCATATTAGTTCTTTATATTCTTTTAATACCTTCTGACGCTAGAGATTCTTTATTAGACGATAATCTTATTAGTAACGGAAATGATAATGGAAAAGAGGAAGATAGAGAGTACGTATTGGATGAACACGTGGGGAGATTAGATTATTTGGCTTCTTCAGAGAAGACTTATCCTATAAATTCTTTTATTATGCAAACTAAAACAGAGGCTAATATTTTAGTATCTAGAAGTGGTTTGAGCGTTATCAAAAGTGTTTTTGAAGATGAAAAAGCACGTGTTGATTTCCAAGCCAATCCTGAATTAACAGGGGATTTGACTTTAGCTTTTAACATCGAGAGATCAGGCGGTATTTTAAGTATCACTCTTAATAATAACTTAATATTCAGAGGAGAGTTGAGTAGTGGTAATTCTCCACATATATTAATTGAGAATAGGCATTTACAAAGACATAACGAGTTAGTTTTTGAAGTTTCTAGTCCAGGATTCGTGTTTTGGAGAGTTAACCGTTATGATTTAACAAATATTAATGTAGTGGGAGACGTAACGGACGATAGTATGAGTAAGAGTAGTCAGAGTATTAATATTAGAAGTGCTGATTATGATTTATTTGATACTGCAAGACTTAGATTTTTACCAGTTTGTGATGATTCAGTTAGTGGTTTGAGTATTAGCATAAATAATAGAGAAGTTTTTAGAGGAAGCCCTGATTGTAATGTTTTTAACCATATAGAGTTTAGTAAAGATATTGTTTACCCAGGTGTTAACTTTTTAGATTTTAAAATTAGCAGAGGTCATATTTTAATGGATCGTGTGGAGATTATAAGCAGTCTTGACGCTCCCGAACCTCCTGTTTATTATTTTGAAATTGACGAAGAAGAGTATTTTAGTAATGGAGAGTTGAACAAGTACGTTATTGCAGGTATAGAGTTTACAAATCCTGATAGGAAAAGATTAGAATTATTTGTGAATGGCAGGATAATAGGTATTACTACAACAGATGTTAAAGTTGAAAGAGATATTTCTGAATTTGTAGAGCCAGGAATGAATTCTATAGAGATTAGACCTAGACAAGATCTTGATATTTCTAGTTTGAAAGTTTGGTTAGAATAACTAAAAAAAAAGAGTGTTATTTTAAAAAAATTAATAAAGACTTGATTCGTATGTTTAATTTATGGCTTCAGAAAGTAGTGCGAGTAACGGCTTCACATTATTATTTATAGTAGCTATAGTGATTCATTTAATAGATATATTCTTGTTTAATTTCGGGACTAGCACAGGCATACTTTTTGCGAGAGCAACTATTTATTTAGTGGCTTTATCTTTGCCTTTTTATTTATCCATAGAAGGAGAAGCAGAACATAAACTAAAAGCTTCTTTGATACCAACAGGTATAGTTGTTTTGTTTTTCCCTATTTTTTTATGGATTATTAATTTAGCACCCGTTGATCATACTGTGCAAGAAACATTACATTTTTTAATGTTTATAATACCTATTTGGCCTATTTATTTAGCTTTAAATTCGGGTTCGGGAGCTTTACAAACTTTGTTAAAAGCATATATATTCTTATTAGTTGCTGGAGCAATAGTAGTAATTATAGGCTTATACGGTAGTGAAATTCCACAAACACCTGGATTAGATATTGGAAGAGTTGATTTTGAAAGAGCATGGACTGGTTTTAGAGAAGTTGTTATTGACAATACTTTTCAAGGAATAAGTAGTATAATAAGTGGTGCTAGAACCGAGATTGATACCAGGATTAACGAAAGTTTAGGTAGAGGTTATCAAGGAGATGTGGAAAGAGTTAGTTCTGATACTGGAATAACTATACAAAGACCTAATATTAGGAGTAGTTATAGCGAAGATGATATTATAAGAATATCAATTCCTGTCAGGGTTAGAACTTTCAAAGATAATGATACCGATATTGCTTTTGAGTGTAGCGCTACTAGTGGAAGAACAAGGGTTTTGGGTAACGTAACACCTAACATTGAAACTTTTAGAGGTTTTGATACTAGAACAGTTTTTTGTGAATTCGAAAATCTTAGTAGGGGAACTTATCGTTTTGAGTTCACCGCTAATTTTGAATTTGAAACGTGGGGTTATACCGAGCTTTATTTTGTAAGTGCCACGACTATAGAACAGTTATTCGAAGGAGGGGAAAGAATAGATGCTAGAGCCTTCGGTATTCCCAGGATGCCTAGAACAACATACACTACAGGCCCTGTGTTTTTAGGAACAAATAATAGTCAGGAAATGCCTTTAGAAGTTCATAGTGATAGAGACACTTATATTTATTTAGACTGGGGTGTTGAGAACGCTAATAGGCTATACGGAGATATTAACAGGATTAATCATTTTGAAGTGAGTTTACCTAGTGTTTTTAATTTGGATAGTGATAGGTGTAATTTACCTATTAGTAGCAGTGAAAGCGACACATCCGTTTCAGATTTATACACTTTACACAGATTTGAATATGACGGCACCGGGAGGATTCTTAGTTTGGGTTGTGAAGTCACAATCCCTGTTAGTCAAAGAGGCGTTATTGTTAGTGATACTATAGGGAGTCTTACTGAAGTTACTGTTTTGTCAAAGGTTAATTATGATTATAGCTTAAGAGCTTTGGATACTATTAGGGTGACGTGATAAATGAAGAAGATAATACTTATGATTATGATACTAGGATTTTTAGTAATCGCTGGTTGCGAACCTAGTCATCAAACTAGTCAATACGTAGGTACTAGAGGTGTGGATTTTGATTTTAGTACTAATATGCCACCTGACCAAGTTTATGTTAACGACGTTGTTTATTTCGGATTTGATGTTTTTAACAGAGGAGCACATGGCTTAGTAGGAGGTAAACAAGGTGTTTTAACTCTTGATTATAACCCTCTCTATTTCGAAATAGAAGGTACTCAACCAGATATTTTTTCTTTAACCGATCAGTCTAATAGATTATACACGACTTTTAACGTTGATGGGAGAAGAACGAGTTACACACAAGGAGAAAAAACAGTGGTTAATCTTGGTTTGTTAAGAGCACAACTTCCAGGAACTAGAGAATCAGTGAATACTGCTTTGAACGCGAACATATGTTATCCTTATCGTACTTTCTTATCAGATGTTGTGTGTATAGACACTAATGTTTTTGAAGACGTCACAGATCCTTTGTGTAGAAGCACTCCCAAGACGTATACAGGGGGGCAAGGAGCTCCTATAAGTGTTTCTAGAGTTAATCCTTTAATGATGCCTATACGTGTAATTGAAGATGAAACCGAAACCACAGTTAGTATTGTTGATGAACACGGCCAATTCTGGGGTGTCGAGTCAGAAGTGGTTAGTACTAGACATGTTGTGTTAAAGCCTGTTTTTGAAATCCATATAAGGAACGTGGGCGGAGGAACTCCTTTTTATTCAGACGATAGAACAATTTTAGATGCTTGTCTTCGTAGTGATGAAACACGTCAGTTAAACAAGGTTTATGTAGAAGCTGACTTGCAAGGTTTAGAACTTGATTGCACTCCTAGAATTGTTGATTTAAAAGATGGTATTACTCGTTGTGAAGTGAGAGATGATGATTTATCCGCTACTAGCAGTAGTTATAACGCTGTTTTAAATGTTGAATTAGAGTATTATTATGTGGATAGTCAAAGTAAAAGTGTATCTATTAGAAGATTAAGATAACTCACTAAATAAGTTTTTTTTAACTCGTGACTAATAAAAAGCTTTAAATAGTGTAGTTGTTAATAACTCTTATATTATGGTTAATAATCGTGTAATCCTAGTGTTTTTACTGTCTTCAGTACTATTTTTAGCAGGGTGTATGCCCTTTGGCACTGATAAAGCTGCTAGGTGCGCCGATGATTTAGTAAATTGTAATTTTTATACAGGTAGTGAAGGCGTGGAGTTCAGACTACAAAATCCTCCCAGAACTCTTTATTTCCATTCTTATGACGCCCACCCAACAGACCCCGTGGGTAATAGAGTGGATTTTGATATTAGAGTTGCTAACAGAGGAGCTAGTGAGACCTACGGAGCTACTTTTTTAACAGGTTTCGGAAGTAATTTTAGAATAATAAGACCTGACGGTACCGAAATTAGTAAGAGAGGAGTTCTGGATAGTTGTACATTTAATATAGGTGTGGGTGACGGAAGCATATTTTCAAGTTTCGCAATTAGATGTGAAGGTTTAGATTTTCAAAGAAGCGACTGGGGAACTACTTTTAATGCTAGATTCAGCACTTTAAACGATATATTCGGATGGAACTTACCAGATGGACAAATAAGGATATTTGATGACGGAGACGGATTAGATTTCACATTAGGACTTGAAGGTATGAGGTTAGATTTATATTATCACGGTAAAATATTATTAGGAATGATTAGTCATATAAACTTAGATTATTACGGAGGAGCGGAGTTTTGGTTAAGAGGAGATAATCCTGAATACCCAGGAGGAGAGGAAGATTTCCAGACTTATACTGTTCAAATGTTAGGTAATTGGCCTGCAGGAACAGATAGGTATACCATGAATTATCAAGTAAAAAGTTGTTATGCTTATACTACTTTTGTAAGTCCTTTAGTTTGTGTAGATCCCAGTCCTTATTCAGGAGATGATAAGGTTTGTAGAACTAATCAAGCGGTTAATATGGGAACTCAAGGAGCTCCAGTGGCTGTTACTAGAATGGAACAGTATAATACAGGAAGAACTTTAGAACTGATATTTACAGTGAGAAACGTCGGCGGAGGACAAGTTTGGGAAATAGGAAGCCTTGAAAGATGCAGTCCTTATTATCCTGATACGAGAATAACCAGTGGTCATAAAAACATTATTTATGTAGGATATGCAGAGATTGGAGGAGTAGGTTTGAGATGTGACAGAAGAGAAATAAGATTAAATGAGAGAGGAGAAGGTACTTTCCGCTGTACTTATAACTTGGCGGATTCAGACACCTTAGTAGGAAGTGCTTATGAAGCTCCTATTAGGATGGAGCTTTGGTATGGTTATGAAAAATCAATAACTAGATCTTTAGAAATAATGAGGGCTAGTTAAGGAGGTAAAATAATATGAAAAGAACAGTATTAATAATGTTACTCGTGGCGGTTTTATTAGTTGCGGGTTGTGAAGGAGACAGCGAAACTAGGTTAAGAGCAGATCCTTTTATAGGAGGAACAGAAGGTTTACAAGCTCGTTACATAGAAGGTTATCCTCCATCTAGCGTATTAGATGGTGGAGAGGACGAGTTTAGCGTGATTGTAGAGTTAACTAATAAAGGAGAAGCTGAAATTGAACCTCAAAACGTTAAAGTTACTTTAGGAGGATTCTCAGCAAGACACTTCAACAAAGGCATTGAAGACTTAACAAGGTTTAATTCTGAGCTTATAGAAAAGAATCAGAAGAATCCTGATGGAAGTATTATAGAATCTTTCCCTTACGAGATAGAATTCGAAGGATTTTCTTACCAAGATAGGATTCAAGGAAATCAAGAATATCCTTTCAGAGCAGAAATTTGTTACGGTTACCAAACTAATGTTGTTTCAAGTGTTTGTGTAAAGGAAGACTTTAGAAGAGATACTGCCGATAGGGATATATGTACTGTTAATAGTAGAAGAACAGTTCATAATAGCGCCGCTCCTGTTCAAGTTACTAACTTACAGCAAACAGCTGCTAGTACAGGCTCTGCAAGAGTCACGTTTAAAGTTGAAAACGTGGGTAGAGGAGATGTTTATAAGGTTGGTGCTGAAGAAACTTGTAATGTAGATAGTAGAGATATAAACATGGTACATGTTGAAATTAGTGGTTTTGAAACCGGTGCTGGTGAAGAAGTCGATTGTAGAGGCTTAAGAGATGGCGATAGTACTAGTGGATTCTTAAATATTGGTGGAGACACAGGTGGAGAAGTTAGTTGTACTATTTCTTTCGCTGATGGTACCAGATCTGCTAGGATTCAAAACTTCGATATAACTTTAGACTACGACTATAGACAAACTATTACTAGAAGTATCGTTGTAGAACACGGTTCTTAAGTGAAATAATTAAGAATCTTTTTTTATTTATTTTTTTGTATTGATTATTACGAATGTTGCGAGTAAGCTTTCTAATTGTATGTATTCATCGCTTCCTTCTACTAGTTTGAATTCTACTTCTCCGCATTCTCTTATCATCCTCATTTTTTTAGGATTGTCTATTTCTAAGGACCATATTTCTTTTTGTAGTTGTTTTATGACGTCGCTTCCTGAAAGTCCTTGTTTTAGCATTACGTCTAGTAGTGATTTTTTTGCTTGTTCAAAGTTTTCTTTTAGACAGTGTTGTAATAATTCTTTTATTTCTCTTGGTTCTGCATAGCTTGATATTTCGTATATCGTGCTTTCTTCTATGTTATTGGTTACTGCGTGGGCGCTTTGCATTATGTTTTCTAGTTTCCTTACATCTCCGTTACTTACTTGGTAAAGTGCTTTTTTTGCGTCGTTTGTTAATGTTATGGATTCTTTTTTAGCTATGTTATCTATTATATTGTTAATTTCTTCTTCGTTTAAGGGTTTGAATCTGAAAAGTGTGCATCTGCTTTGTATAGGGTCTATTATCTTGCTGCTGTAGTTGCAGCTTAGTATGAAGCGACATGTTTGTGTGTAGTTTTCCATTGTTCTTCTTAGTGCTTGTTGTGCTTCTTTAGTTAGTGCGTCGCTTTCGTCTAAGTAGATTATTTTGAATGGTGCGTTTCCCAGGCTTTTTGTCCTGGCGAAGTCTTTTACTTTTTGTCTTACTACGTCTATTCCTCTTTCATCACTCGCGTTTAATTCCAAGAAGTTTTCTTTCCATTCTTCTCCGTATAGTTCTTTTACTATTACTAGTGATAAAGTGGTTTTTCCTACGCCTGGTGGTCCTGAGAATAGTAAGTGTGGTAAGTTTTTTTTGTCTACGAATGCTTTTACTCTTTTTACTATGTCGTCTTGTCCTTTTACTTCTGAGAATTTTTGTGGTCTGTATTTTTCTGTCCAGATGTTTGACTCCATGTCTTTTCGTTAATGTTGATTTGTTTATATTTGTTTTTATTAACAAATAAAAAAAGTAAAGAAAAAAAATTGTTATAAGTCAATACCTGAATTTGTACTCATATCATATAATTTTTTTGATATATATCTTTTATCTTTTATTTCATCTAAGTTCTCTATATATTTTGAGATTTTATTACGTGTTACTAAGCTAGTATCCCAAATCTGTTCTCTATAAGCCATATTTACTAACTGAGGAATAAGATCGCGACCGTTACGATAACTATTTAAAAATCCTTGTATAACACCTCTTACCATCATTTTCCTAATAGGCAGTTCTACATGATTAAACTTTCCTTCTGCCTTTGAAGGAATGTACAACTCAGTATTTGTAAGTTCTATACCTTTTTTGTATGCTTCTTTTAGCTCGCTGAAAAAAAAATCATCTTTATATTTATGTACTACTTCATTAAGATTTGTTTTAAGTTTATCTTTTAAACATAATCCTGGATCAATCATGCTAATTCCCTCCCAATTTAATATAATTTCAAAGCTTAAACATTTGTTTTTTTTAAGCTTTGATATTTGATAGTGAAACAAAAAGAGTTTATAAATTTTTACTAATAAATAGTAACGGAATAATTTTTTTTAGTTAAATTTAAATATTATAGTTATTTCTATAGTTTTATTATGGTTACTACAATTCAAATCTCGGACAAAACAAAAAATAAGTTGAATATTATTAAATCAAATACTAAAAAGACTTATGACGAAATAGTTTCATCTCTTTTAGAGCATGAAGAAAAGTTATTGTTAAAAGAGCAAATAAGTAGTTATTATTCTAAGTATGCCGATGAAGATTTAGAAGAAGTTAATGAGTGGAAATATACCGAGGTAAGAGATTGAAACAAGGAGAAATATACTTGGTTAACTTAGATCCTGTAGTTGGAAGTGAGCAGGCTAAAACAAGACCTTGTGTTATTATATCCACCGATATCGTAAATGATTTTTCGAATACTTTAACTATAGCCCCATTATCTTCTAAAATTAGAGACAAGCCTTTTCCTTTTCACATTAAACTAGATAAAAAAGGTTTGATAAAAGTAGAGCAGCTTAGAACGATTGATAAGAAAAGAATTGTGAAGCGAGTTGGTAATGTAGATTTTGAAACTAAAAATAAAATCAAGAAAGCTTTAGCGCTTTATTTTGATTTATAACTAGTCCTTATTTCTTGGATGATTAGAAGTTATATTTTCAAAACACATTTATTTTCCATATTGTAAATAATTATTGTTTCCGAGAATTTATAAATAAAAGACACACACCTAAAACCATTATGAAAGAATTCAGAGGATTAAAACTAGACAGATTCCAAAAAGAAGCAATAAAAAGCATAGAAAACAACCACAGCGTAGTCGTAAGCGCCGCGACAGGAACAGGAAAAACACTCATCGCAGACTATGTTATTGACAAATACATAAAACAAGGTAAACAAATAGTCTACACAGCACCCATCAAAGCATTATCCAATCAAAAATATTCCGACTTCAAAAAACAATACGGAGAAGAAAAAGTAGGTATATTAACAGGAGACGTCACTATAAATTCAGAAGCACCACTCCGAATTATGACAACAGAAATTTACAGAAACATGTTACTAGCCAAAGACCCAGCTATTAAAGACGTAGCATACACAATTTTTGACGAAATACATTACCTCGGAGACATAGAAAGAGGCACAGTCTGGGAAGAAAGCCTTATTTTTAGCGACGACCACATACGTTTTCTTTGTTTAAGCGCAACCATCCCTAACGCTAAACAATTAGCTAATTGGATAAGCCACATTAAAAATCACGAAGTAGACGTAGTTCTTGAAAAAAAGAGAGCAGTACCTCTAGAAAATCATTTTTACGACATAGAATACGGCTTTAAATCCATAGAAGAACTGAAGAAACTTAAAAAAAGTGATAAGAGAGGTATGAGACACGTCGCTAGACACGATAAAAAAAGGATGATAAAAAACCTTCAAAACCTAAAAAATAACGCTCATTTAGACTTGGTAAGTGATTTGAAAAAACAAAATAAGTTACCAAGCATTTATTTCTGTTTCTCAAGAGAACAAACTATGAGGAAAGCAAATAGCTTAACTGTTAAAAATGATTTTTTAAACAATGAAGAAAGCATTAAAGTTAAAAGTATCGTAAGAGAAAAATTAGGAAACGCAGATAAATCCGTACTAGACCTGGAAACAACAAAAAACCTTAGATTATGCTTATCAAAAGGAGTTGCATTCCACCACGCAGGACTATTACCCATTTTAAAAGAGATAGTGGAGATCTTATTTTCCCAAGGATTAGTTAAGTGCATGTTCGCAACAGAGACCTTCGCAGTAGGAATTAATATGCCCGCCAAAACCGTTTGTTTCGATTCCCTAGAGAAGTACGACGGCATAAATTTCAGATATTTACAAAGTAAAGAATTTTTCCAATTAGCAGGAAGAGCAGGAAGAAGAGGTATAGATGACAAAGGCTACGTAATATCCGTTTTAGAAAAGAACATGACAGATCTTGATAAAGTAGATTACATAACTAGTGAAGATCGCGATCCTTTAAAAAGCCAATTCAGACTTTCTTACAACACAATTCTTAATCTTATACATAGACATACACCAAAAGAACAAGAAACGATTCTCATGAGTAATTTTTATGCTTACCAACAAACAGGAAGAAAAAGCGCGAAGAGAATAATGAGTAGTTTCGCCAATAAAAAAAAGAAGCTTAAGAAAGAAAATTATATCCTAGAAAAACAAAACAAAGAGGAATTAACCGATAAAGGCTTATTCGGCATGAAAATATATACTGAAGAGTTATTAGTTAGTGAGATTTTCTGCAGTAAAGAAAAATATTCACCTGAAGAAATACTAGTGATCATAGGCAGTATTGTTTATGAAGAGAAAAAAAATACGAAATTCGAAATAAAACAAAGACATATATCAGACAATGTTATGAGGAAGTTGAATAGTAGAGCAAGAAATTATTTTAAAAACACGCCTTTATTCGTATTAGAACATTTCTTAATAAAATGGTATAAAGGCTGTGATTTTTCAGATTTGCTAGAACTCACAACTATGCCAGAAGGAGATATTGTTCGTTTCATAAGACAAATACTTGATTTGTTACAGCAGATCTGGAGAGCTAGTGACGATGAAGATTTGAAACACAAAATTGATTTTATCAAAGATAAGATAGACCGAGACGTTATAAGCGTTAGGTTTTAAGACATAATTATTTAAATCAGATAAGACTTCTTTTTAAGCATGAAATACTTCGTAATCACAATCTTAATAGGTGTTTTAATAATAATTGGTTTTTACTCCAATGGCATAACAGGAGCTGTTACTTATAAAGAACCCGTACATGAACATATAAGCCTGGAAGAATTTGAAAAATTATTAGAACAAGACAAAGACGTCGTATTGCTAGATATTAGAACCTTGGAAGAATATTCTAACGGTATAATAAAAGGAGCAGAGAATATAGATTTTTATAGTACTCAATTTAGACAAAACCTGAATTTCTTGGATAAAACTAAAACCTACCTTATTTATTGTAGAACAGGAAGCAGAACTTCAGAAGCCATAAATATTATGGAAAACCTCGGATTTATTGAAGTTTACGGCTTAGAAGGAGGAATACTAAACTGGGCCAGTCAAGGAAAAACCATAACCACACCTTAAAAAAAAAAGCTTTTTTTTAGAAAAAGATAAAATAAGAAAAAAAAATAAATAAATTAATTAATTTTGGTTAAGCAATAGTTTTAGATTATGTCTTCTTCAGCGACTACTAAGAAATCACCCATGGCAATAACCGCACTGAAAGGTATTAGTAAATCCCCTGTTTTAGACTTTTCCAATTCTAATTTTTTAGAGTAAGAAGTAGGATTTCCTAGTATTATATGTATTAACTCGCCAGAATTAGTCTCAAATACCAAATCCCCAACGTCTCCAAAAGTCTTACCAGTTTTAGAAACTACTGTCTTTCCTATTAATTGTTTTGAATATTTTTTTTCTTCATCAGCCATTATAATAACCCCTCGAATATTAAATTAATAGTAGGAATTAGTATGCTTTAATATATAAAGATTTTGTTTTAAAAAAAAGAAAAAAAAAAGGAGTTTTTAACTCCAACCACTTATGAAAAGCTCATGTACATCAGGACACGCTGTTTCCAAACCATTTACAACGTCTGATAAAACCTCAGGGTTTTGAGCTGGGATCATTTCAGCTTCAGCCATATTTGCGAATCCGTAAGTTCTTGCCATTTCATCCGCTTCAGCTCCTTCAAGAATGCTTATTCCCGGGTCGCAAGTCATGTGTACGTTCATCTGAACATACCTGTCATAAGCAGATGCTGTAAGATCTATCTCTGCAGGAGTATAATCTCCTAAATCAATTGTTTCTGTCATGCCTTCGCCCATACCTGTTACCCAGTCAATGTATTCAGGACAATTTTCCGTTAATAACTCCAAGTATTCTTCAGAATCTTGAATGCCTTGGTATTTTTCTCCTTCTAACTCTGCTTCTCGCATATTAGCATAACCATACCTTTGTGCGAATGCATCTAATTCATGATCCTCCATGAACGCCATGTCTTCTTCACCATAAACTAGACATGTTAAATCGGCTGAGAATCTTAGATAATTATCGCGGTCTGACGAAGCGACAGTCTCTGTCTCGACAGGTTCGTAATCTTCTAAAACTTCCTCTCCTTGTAATTCTTGATCTGATACTTCACTTGCGCAACCAGTAACTATTAGCATTACTAATGCGATTAATAAATAATTTCTAACTTTCATTATTAACACCTCTGCTTCTTTTCAAATACTCTCTTCCTGCAAAGAAAACAACTCCTAAGATCACCAGGATTATTATCGTCCAAAGCAACCAATTAGAACTTCTTTCTTCTTCCTCTAACTCTTCTGTTTCATCAACAATTTCTTCCTCTTCCACTACTTCTATTATGAAAAGTTCAACTTTTTCATCAAATATATTAACGATTTCTATTAATACATCGTTGTTTCCATCATTGTTAATATCTAATTTCCAAGTATCTCCTTTAGCTAATGTCTTATTTTGAGGGTTTAAAGCCAAAGTTACTGTAGCGTTTTCTTCACTAATATTTTGAATAGTTATGGAATAATTTTGACCGCTTAGATTAATAATTAATTCTTGTTCTTTTGTTAAATTTATAAAAACACCTTCTTTTAAATCATCCAATATAATTTGTTGATACTTTACTAAATCATCTTCTTCCTCAACTTGTCGTGATCTTCTTCTACTGAGTGGAAGTAAGGTTTCTTCTTCCTCCACTTCAGGCTCTACATAAATCAACCAGACATATTCATCAATATTTTCCTGCCATGCTAATAGAGGATAACCATTATTTAATTCCAAATTTATTGAAGTTATATTCCATTCTGGCAGGTATGAATTAATGTTTTTCATTTCTTCTGTTGTGAGTCCTATTCCATCACCACTAGAAGCATGCCCTGAATCATCTATATCCCAATAACTATTTTCAACCTGACCAGTTATTCCACTTATTCCTGAAAACCCTCCGCTATTTGTTCCCGTGGCATTGGAGTTCGTCCAACTGTTATTAATTCTGGCTGGAGAGTCACCTATTCCTCCTATAAATCCTCCTGCTTGCTCATTATTTGCATGTACTTTAACATCTATAGAATAACTATTTCTTATTTCTCCTACAATAGCTGAAAGAGTAGTCATACTTCCAATTACTCCTCCAACCCTGTACTCTCCTGTTACTTCCCCTCCAATTACTCCAACTTCTTGAACCAAACCATTCCTTCTTATAGAGCCAGATATTGTTCCTACTCTTTCATCTCCTGTTATGTTAGGTTGTATTAAAATAAAAGAGTTAACTCCCGCGCCTGTACTATCTGTTATATCTCCAAATAGTCCAACAGCTGTTTGGGAAGGTCTGTTTATGTATAGATAGCTGATGGTTTTGTTATTTCCTGAAAATTCGCCTGTATAAGCATTATTTAATTCTCCTATTGGCTCAAATCCAGCTCCTTCATTCCAGTTCTGAGTGTAACTGGCATTAATATCATTGATTAAAACATAATCAGCTGATAAGTCATCCTGCATACACTGCAAGTCATGAACGTTGCTTATTTCATACGGCTCGCTATGTCCGCTCCACCAATTATTACAATCTGGTGAGTTCGAAAAGTTTTCCACATGTAAAGTTCTTAATTCGGTAAAATTTTCAGTACCAAAACTATCGTTCACATAAGCATAATATTCATAAGTTCCAATTGAAAGGTTTTCTTTATTTACTAAGAATTGCCATCTATCCAAATCTATCTTTTTTAGGTTTGAAACATAAACTTTTTGAATTTCCTCCTCAGCTAGAGCTCTGTTCCAAATACGCAGTTCATCTACACTTCCATCCGATAAAGGA
>SKFY01000028.1 GCA_007117755.1 Candidatus Woesearchaeota archaeon
TTTTTATCATACTAGTATAATACATACTTATTTTTTTACAATTCTTATCATGTGATATACCTAGAAAAGAAAACACTTTTTGACTTAAATAACCTTTCACAGGATATTCCGCTGTATAAATACTCAAGTTATAATTAGAAGGACTTTCAAACAATTGTCTTATTAAATTTTTATTTTTCCTAAAAGAAAAAAAATTCTTAAAAAATAATTTTTTATTAAGCAAAGGAAGTTCAGAATCTATCAATACTTTCAAAGGCTTATCTTTTCTTCTTAACTCACTCCTTAAAATTTTCAATTCTTTAGTATAAGAAAAAGGACTTATCCAATAACTTTCAGCTAACAAAGGCCAATAAGCCAATTCGACTAAAGGATTTATTTTTTCTAACTTTTCTTTATATTCATAAAATTCTTTTAAAGACTTAGAACCTAAAAAAACAGTGGTTTTAAAATCTATCATTTCTAACTCATTACTTAGTTCGTCAGGGAATTCTTCAAAAAAACTAATTTTCATAAAAATTAAGAATGTGACTAAAGATTTATAAAGATGCTTTTTTTCCAAGTTTCTTATGGCTAAAGATTCCAAACAACCAGAAGTAAACATAGGCCTTGTAGGTCATGTAGATCATGGAAAAACAACTTTAACCGAACAACTAAGCAGTAAGTGGACAGATACCCATTCTGAAGAGTTAAAAAGAGGTATTACAATAAAATTAGGATATGCTGATACTTCTTTCTATAAAACTAAGG
The DNA here is from genome assembly GCA_007117755.1 of Candidatus Woesearchaeota archaeon. Taxonomy (GTDB): domain Archaea; phylum Nanobdellota; class Nanobdellia; order Woesearchaeales; family 21-14-0-10-32-9; genus SKIS01. The sequence goes on from SKFY01000028.1 coordinate 748, forward strand.
AAGGCTATAGTGTTAAAGGAAAAAAAGAAGAGTTGTTGAGAAAAATAAGCATTGTAGATGCTCCAGGTCACGAATCTTTAATGGCTACTATGCTAGCAGGCGCTACTCTAATGGATGGTGCTATACTTTTAATAGCTGCTAATGAACAATGTCCTCAGCCTCAAACTAGAGAACACTTAATGGCATTAGAAAATAGTGGTATAAAAAATATTGTTGTTGCTCAGAACAAAATAGATTTAGTAGATGATAAAAAAGTTATGAAGAATTATCAACAAATAAAAGATTTCTTAAAAGGAACTAGTTATGAAGATGCTCCTATAATACCTATAAGTGCGGGTAGAGGTATTAATATAGATTATTTAATTCAGGCTATAGAAGAACACATACCTACTCCTGAAAGAAACTTTGATAAAGATCCTTTATTTTTAGTTGCTAGGAGTTTTGACATAAACAAGCCTGGCTTTACTCCTGATAAATTAATAGGGGGTGTTTTAGGCGGTGTTTTATTACAGGGTCAATTGAGTGTTGATGAAGAAATTGAGATAAGGCCTGGTAGGATTTATGAAGAACATAATAAGTTAAAAGCTCAGCCTATAAAAACTACTTTGAAAAAAATTATGAGTGGTAATACTACTTTTGATAAAATAACTCCTGGTGGTAGTATGGGTTTATTAACGGAGTTAGATCCGGGTATTGTTAAGAGTGATTCTTTAGGTGGTAGCATAGCGGGTCGTCCTGGTAAATTACCTGGTATATTGTATGAAGTAAAAATGAAGGTATACTTGCTTGATAGAGTTGTTGGTAGTCGGGCTGAATTAAAAGTAGATCCTTTGAAGATGGGTGAGCCTTTAATGCTTAATGTTAATAGTGCTGCTACTATAGGTCAAATAACTCATTTAGGTAATAAAGAGGTTTCTTGTAAATTAAAATTGCCTATTTGTGCAGAGGAAGGTGCTAGGATTAGTATTAGTAGAAGAGTTGGTTCTAGGTTTAGATTAATAGGTTATGGTGTTTTAATAAATTAAATCCTGGTTATTTTTTTTGGGGTTTAGTGTTTATTCTGGGCAATATTTATAAACAAGTCTTTTTTATCTTTTTATTATATGGAGAATAACGAGATAGAAAGAGTAAGGCTTCCCAGAGATAATCAAATATTAGGCTTATTAGATAGTAGGCTGGGTGGTAGTCGTTGTAAAGTAAGGTGTGTGGATGGTCACACAAGGGTTTGCAGGATACCTGGTCGTCTTAAAAGAAGGTTATGGGTTCGTGAGGGTGATATTGTTTTGATAGAGCCTTGGCAATTTGAAGGTGATCAAAAAGGCGACTTGATTTTTAGTTATAAGCCTAATCATGCTAAATGGCTTGAAAAGAATGGTTACTTGGATAAGTTACAAGATTTAGACGAGTTTTAAACGCTTTATTACTTCTTATAGATTAATGTTTTAATTATGTATCCTAAGACACCTATTACTAAGTATGTGTCTGCTAAGTTAAATACTGGCCATATTTTAAAATCTATAAAATCTATAACGTGTCCACGTAATAACCTATCTATTGTATTCCCTATTACCCCTGCTACTATTAAAAAATAAAAGAATTTCTCGTTTTTAAACTCATCTCTATGTTTAATTAAAAAATAAAGTATTATGATGCTTAAAAATCCTACTATGTAATTGCTTCCTTGTAACAATCCGAAACTAATACCTTCGTTCTTAACCAGGTTAAAAGCGAAAAATCCGAAGTCGTATTGGAAAATACTGAAAACTATCTTCGTTATTTGATCTAAAAATACAAGTAGTAATACTTTAAAAAAGTCTTTTTTTATTTCTTTCAAGATTTTCTAACCTGTGACTAATATTGTTTACTTCTGCTTTTATAGCGTCTAATTTGGCCAGTATTAATTCGTGTTTATCATCACTTCTATATTGATTTTCATATAATTCTTTACTCGCTGTGAATTCAGATGTGCGGCTTCCTTCAGGTATTCTTTTATTTCCGAAGCTATCGTAATCGTCCCCGTAGTTCTTTTTAAAAGGATCGTCGTTTAATATGTCTGTTTCCCTTTTTTTCTCATTACTTTCTTTTTCCAAATCAAACTTGGGTTCTTCTAAATCCTTCAGGTCTAGGCCTGAATCTTTATTTTTTTTTCCAAAAAAAGGTATTCTCATTCTTCTCCTCCTATTGGAACGTAGTCTAGGACTCTTATAGAACGATAATCTGGTTTAAATTTAACATCTCCTTGCCTAACGCCTTTACCTAATTCAAGTATTAAATTGCTTTCTTCTTGCAAGTTAGATATCATTTGTATAAATAAAAAAGTTTTAAGTTCTTCTTCATCTTCGAAATTACTTTCTAATCCGAAAATGAAAACTTCGTCTTCATCAAGTAAATCAGCTACCTCTTCAAAATCTTCTGATAAAAATACTTCTTCAAGTACGGGTGTTATATTAATGTCTAAGCCTTCTAATACTATTGATTGGTTAGCTGCTAAGTATTCGTAGTTGATTAATATAAAAAGTTTATCTCCTGCTTCTAAAGCCTCTTCTAATTCTTCTTGAGAATAATAATCAATATCTCCTGTTTCAAAATCTCTTATTATTACGTTAGCATAAAATTCTTGTTCTTCATTAACTAATATGAATGTAGGGTCTTCTCTAAGTGCTTCTTGTAAATTGTTAAAATCATCGTATATTATTAAACCATAAATTAGCATGCCTATTATTATTAACATACTTATAGAAAATGCTGCTTTCACCATGCTTTTTAAGAGCCTCCAAGCTATTAAAAAAGCCACTATTAAAAGTGCTATTATTAATATTATTTGAACTATCATGTCTACCTATTGTGTAAAGGTTATTTATATATTTTTACTTAACTCGATTTTTGCAAAACAAAAACCCTTTTTTAATTATAACTACTTATTAATAGAAAATAATTTAAATTAATGTTTTTTATTAAGTATAATCATGGCATGGTATCACAAACACAAATACGTAGAAAACCCTCTTGAATATGATGCTTTAAAAGCTGATGACGAACTTATTAATTACGATAAAGAATTAGTAAAACTTCTTTACTGGGTTGAAAGTGGAAGCGCAATAATAATAAAAGGTCCTTCAGGTAGTGGTAAAACTCGACTAGCCAAAGAAATAATATTCAGGTTCAGAGGCAAAGGAAAATTAGTCTATATAAAAGGTTCTAAAATAAACAAAGATTTTAATGTCTATAATGTTTTAATGAAAAACCAAAACTTTATCAAAAAATTCTTTGGTTTAATACCAAAAAATATTATACTCATAATTGATGATGCTCAATCACTAACTAGCAGAGCATACAAAAAAATACAATACTTTTTTGATCAAGATAACATTCTCAGCGTTGTTTTTTTAACAAGAAATCATAAAGAATTAGAAATGCCTCTGAGTTTACAAGACAGAATAGGTTCTAAAATAATAAAAACGTCTCCTTTAACAAAAAGACAAGCCATGATGTTAGTTAAAGAAAGATTATACAATCCTTTTTTATCTGAAAAAAATATTAGGGATGTTCAAAAAAGAAGTGGAGATTTCCAAAACTTTTTAAACAATTTAGAAATCGTGGCTAAGTACATGGTTGAAAAAGATCTTAAAAGTTGCAATATAAACACCATCAAAAAAGCTTTGAGGAGAGTTCATAATGACTTGGTATGATGAGTTAGATTTCGCAGAGAATCCTTTTACTATAAAACCTAGAAAATCTTTAGATGAGTTTATAGGTAATAAAAAGATAATTTCTCAAATACTAGCAAGTGTTGAAGAGGGTGAAGACATAATTATTAAAGGAACTTATGGTAGTGGCAAAACCAGTGTTTTAAAAAGCTTAATAAAAGAATTTGGTGGTAGAAGAAAATTATTTTACTACAACGCTTATGACGATGAAGAATTAGATATTGACGAAATCTTAAAAAAAGCTGGTTTATTCTCCCGCTTATTAAATATTAAATCTAAAAACGTTGTTTTTTTAATTGACGAAGCTCATAATTTAAAAACTAGTTTTTTTAAAGAACTAAAAACTTATAAAAATAATGGCTGGATTAAAAGCATAGTTTTAGTAAGCACTCGTCCAGGATTTAAAGCTTTTAAAGACTTTTCTGATAAAGAATACGTTCTTAAAACATTTAATTTAGTAGAAGCTAAAGACTTGGTTAAGAACAGATTAGTTGATGAACATTCTTTATTACCTGACAAAATAATTGAAAAAATTTACAAAAAAAGCAAAAACCCCAGGGACTTCTTACAAAAATGCGAAGAAGCTTGTTGGAATGCTATCAGTAGAGGCTCATACAAAGTATCTGAAAAAGACCTTTGAAACCAGTAGCATATTATTCTTCTTTTTTTTATGGGCGTTGTTTAGATTTTGCAAAATAGCTATTTAATTACAACAATAAATATAAGGGATTATATTTCTATACTAATTCCATGACTAAGTTCGTGGTGATAACTGGGGGTGTTATTTCAACTTTAGGCAAAGGCGTTATTACAGCTAGTGCTGCTCTGCTTCTTAAAAGAAAAAATTACAAAGTAACAGTTGTAAAAATAGATCCTTACATAAACGTAGACGCTGGCACTATGAGACCCACTGAACATGGTGAAGTATACGTTACTTTTGATGGTGGAGAAACAGATCAGGATTTAGGCAATTATGAACGTTTTCTAAATCAAAAAATATCTAAGAATAATAACATAACTACTGGTCAAATTTATCAAAACGTGATTAAAAAAGAGCGTAATCTTGAATACGATGGTAAATGTGTTCAAGTAATGCATCATATTCCTGAAGAAATAGAAAGAAGAGTTAAAAAAGCAGGTCAGGATAGCAAAGCAGATATAGTTTTCATAGAAGTAGGTGGTACAGTAGGTGATTATGAAAATATTCCTTATTTAGAAGCTTTGAGAAGAATGAAATTAAGAGGGGAAAACGTCTCTTTTATACATGTTTCTTACCTTCCTATTCCTAGAACTGCTGGTGAAATGAAATCCAAGCCTACTCAGCACAGTGTCAAAGCTTTAAGTGCTCAAGGCATACAAGCTGATATTTTAGTATGTAGAGCTAGTCAAATACTGGATAATGTCAGAAGAGAAAAAATTGGTTTATTTTGTAATTTAAAAGACGATGAAGTTTTCAGTTGTCCCGATTTAAAAAGTATATACGAAGTTCCTTTCTTACTAAAAAAGCAAGGTTTTGATAAAAAATTATCTGAAATACTAGGTCTTAATAATAAAGAGCCTGAATTAAGCGATTGGAAAAAATATATTGCTACGAAACAAGACCAAGAAATAACTATAGGTATCGTTGGGAAATACTTTAAAACAGGTGATTATCAATTAGAAGACAGTTATCATAGCGTTGTAGAAGCCATAAAACATGCTTGTAATCATGAAAAAGTAAAACCTGTAATAAAATGGTTAAACAGTGATGAAAATAATAATTTAGAAATCGATGCTATGATAGTCCCTGGTGGTTTTGGAAAAACTGGTGTTGAGGGAAAAATTGAATCTATAAAATATGCTAGGGAAAACAAAATTCCTTTTTTAGGTCTTTGTTATGGTTTACAATTAAGTGTTATTGAACATGCTAGGAACTTATTAGGTTTAAAAGATGCTAATACTACTGAAATTGTTCCTGATACTAACAACCCTGTGATTTCTACGATGCCTGAGCAAATAAAATTGTTGCAGAAAAAAAATTATGGGGGTAGTATGCGTTTAGGTGAGCAAAAAGCTGTTTTGAAAAAAGCTAGTTTAACTGCTAATCTATACAAATCTTTAGAGGTTTTTGAAAGGCATAGGCATCGTTATGAAGTCAATCCTTCTTATAAAGAAAGATTAGAAGCGAAGGGTTTAGTTGTTTCAGGTGTTCATCCTGACTTAGGACTTGTGGAATTCATAGAAAGAAAAGATCATCCTTATTTCGTTGCTACTCAGGCTCATCCTGAGTTCACAAGCACTCCTTTAAAACCTAATCCTTTATTTTTGGGTTTAATAAGAGCTGCTAAGAAAAAAATCTTGGATTAATAATTTAATATTTTTTTTTGTGTTAGTTCTTTCAGGCTTAGCTTTTGTTCCTTTCCTGTTTTCATGTTTCTAAGTGTGTACTTTCTTTTCTTCACTTCTTCACTGCCTATTATGATTGCGTAGGGTATTTTCTTACTATTGCAGTATTCCATTCCTTTCTTCAAATTTTTACTTGGTAAATTAACTTCTACGTTAAAGTACTTTCTTAATTCACTGGCTACTTTCATAGCTTCTTCAAATTCATCTATGCTAATTATGAATAAATCAGTGAGTGTTTCTTTATCCTCTTTTGGCAAAGCACTACATATAGCATCTAATCCGAAGCTAATTCCTACGGCTGGATTATCTCTTTTGCTATAATTAGTTATCATATCGTCATATCTGCCTCCTGCGGCTACGCTACTTTTAACATCGTTATTTTTAAGAAAAACTTCGTATATCGTTCCTGTATAATAAGATAAACCTCTTGCTAAACTAGGACTGAAAACGTATTTCACTCCGTACTTATCCAGATAATAAAATAATTCTTTTAACTTCTTCGTACTTTCAAAAAATTTCAAGCTTTCCAAATCCTTATTTATCCAATTCAAACAATTAAGTATTTGTTCCTCACTAAAATCCTTATTTTTTAACTCCTTAATAACGCCTTCTCTGCCTATCTTATCAATTTTATCAAGACTTAATATGAAACTTTCAGAATCTTTAACGCTTTCTTTAGTCATGATTTCATTCAACAATTCTCTATTATTAATTTTAATCTCATAATCCAAACCCAATTCTTCAAAAACATCACTTGCAAGTCTTAATAACTCAGCCTCTGTATACAAATCTTTACTACCCACTACGTCAGCGTCGCACTGCGTAAATTCTCTAAACCTGCCTGTTTTAACAGGTCCATCCCTAAAAACTTGTCCTATTTGATATCTTTTGAAAGGCTTCTTAATATTAGGATTTTGCGTCACGAAACGCGCTAAAGGAACAGTAAGGTCAAACCTCAGTGCCAAATCTCTTTTACCTTGATCTTTCAAACTATAAATTTCTTTAAGAATTTCTTCTCCCCCTGCATACTTACTAATTAAAGTTTCTTTTCTTTCTATAACAGGTGTTTGTAATGGGGCGAATCCGTACTTTCTAAAATACTTCCTTATAACACTCATAACTCTAGCTTTAACTATTTGTTCTCTTGGCGTCACGTCTTTAGTTCCTTTTAACAATTCCATTTCTTGATTTGTTAAGAACATAGTATTATATAAAGTTTTCAGAAAAAAATGGGGCGAAAGCCGGGAATTGAACCCGGTCCTGGGGTTCCACAGACCCCTGTGCTAGCCGGTACACCACTATCGCCGATAATACCAAGTGGTTTTTTTCTTCTTTTATATATGTTTTGTGTTAACCAAGGTATAAGAGGCCAGACAAAAGATTTATAAACAATTCCTCTTTTCGCTCTCTCTATGGCAATATCAAATAAAAGGTCTTTAAGAAAGCCTTCAGGTGCTAGGAATACAAGTACTAATCCTAAAAGGTTATCTAATATGGCTGGTAATTCTAGCTTGACTGAGAAGGGTAAGTTAAGAGTTCGTGAAAAGAAAATTCGTGGTGGGAATTCAAAAAAAGTTATTTTGAGCATTGACGTTGTAAATCTTTATGATCCTGTTAAGAAGAAACATCAAAAAGCGAAGTTTGACAGGGTTTTAGAATCTGGTGCTAATAGGAACTATGTTAGGAGAAACATAATAACTAAAGGTACTGTTATAATGACTGATAAAGGCGAAGCTATTGTAATGAGTAGGCCTGGTCAAGATGGCGTTGTGAACGCTTTAAAAAAGGTGATATGAAATGGAAGCTAGACCTTTAGATACTTTAAATAAGGCAAGGAATAAAAAAGTTTTAGTTGAATTAAAGAACGGTAAACAGTTTATTGGACAAATAGTCAGTTTTGATATACACATTAATACTGTGTTGGAAGAGGCTGAGGAAAGAGTTAATGGTGAAATTACTAGGAAGCTCGGAACTGTATTTATTAGGGGGGATACTATAACTATTATTAGTCCACAATAGTTATTAGTTATTATATGTGTGTTTTTATTGGTGATTTATTATGAGTAAAGGAACGGCGAGTATGGGTAAAAAGTCAGGTAAAAAGACTCACTTGGCTTGTAGGCGTTGTGGACGTGGTACTTTTCATAAGAAGGATAAGGTTTGTAGTAGTTGTGGTTTTGGTAAAACTTCTAAGACTCGTACTTATGCTTGGCAGAAAAAATAATAAATTTTATAAACTATCATTTTCTTAGTATTAACCATGTTAGCTATTTATAAAGAAGAATTGTTTGAAGCTTTCTCTATATTTTCTTTAATACTTATTGTGATGATGAGTTTTGCTTTGAGTATAACTTTAGAAACTAGCTTATTATTTATACTAATTGGTTTTTTTCCTAGTTTATTAACTATTGGTTTATCCGTATTGGTTTATGAAGAATCTAAGTTTGGTAGGGCGAGTGTTTGGATCGTTCCTTTTTTATTAATACCTGCTTTTTATTTAGTGGCTACTAATCAATCTTTGTTATATTCTGTTTTGGATATTAATACTTTGATTGTTTTGAATTTGTTCGTGATTGGTTTCTACTTAGTCCTGGCTTTTTTATTGGTTAAATTATTATCTATGTATAAATAGTTAATTTTTTAAATAAGATATTTCTCTTTAGTTTAAGTTTTGTTGCGGAGTTGCCGGAGTGGTCAAACGGGACAGGCTTAGGACAGGTATGATGAATCTTCTTATTTATGAGGGGGTAATGACTTGTAAGATACCTGTTAGCTTAGTGCTTACGCAGGTTCGAGTCCTGCACTCCGCACTTTATTTTTAACATTTTTTTCTTAAGTGCTTAATAAAGTGTTTTTATACTGTTTTAAAGCTTTAAAATCCTTATTAAAGATTTTTGTATAGGATTAAAACCTTTTTTTACTCTTTTAAACCCTCTAAATACCTTTTTTTACTTTTTTAAAGACCTATTTATTATGTATTGTAATCCGAAATATTTTTATACTAAAGATATGTATTAAACACCTAAAAGAGGCATAACCTCACTTTGACATTATTGTGTTTCAAAAGTGGTGACACGCTGAAACCCTTGTGTAACGGTGTTATAAGGCTTCAAAAGCTTTTTTGGATTGAAAAAAATCCTCAAAGCTGCGAAAACTTTATAAATTAGCCGGGATACAATGGTGTAAAGACGACTTATGAATGGGCTTAAATCGACCAGCAACAAGTGGTGTTGGTTAGCGCAATCCACGAATGAGTCGTGAGGTATAGTCAAAAAAAACAAGTAAAAACACGGAGGTGTTTCAATAATGAATGTGAAACAAACTGCAAAGAAAATAACAGCCGTTGTAACTGGTGCGGCCCTATTCACAGGGTTTACAGTTGCTGGAGCTGCCGCTCTAGATTTAAGCGATTATCCGGAACCTTTTGTTGTGGATGGAGCTTTCAACGGTAAAATAGTAGTAGGATCTGACGCTCATCCTAGCGACATTGTCGGAGCTATTGATTTGAGTGCGAGCCTACAAAGAGAAGCTACAACACCTGTAACAGGTACTACTGGCGTCTCTCTAGAAGGAGGATATGAGTTCGAAGGAGAAAGACTAAACGTCGCTTTCCCAGGATCTAATTTCCCTGTACTAGATGATAGAGACCTAGCTGGATTCCTAGACGTAGATGTTGACTGGGATGATGACACTGTAAGAGTAACTGAAGCTTTATGGTTCGATGAAGATGCTTTAGAAGCAGTAACATCTATTGGTAATCAGAAGTTTGAAGAGTATGGAACTAATGCTTTCTTAAACGTAGAAAGAGGAAGTATTCATTACAGACTTCTATTCGAAGATAATGTACAAGCTGATAAAGTTAATGCTACAGATGAAGGTAAGTTAATCCTACCTATCATGGGTCATGAAATCGAAGTAACAAGAATCGACGATACAGAAATGAGAATAGAAACTGCATCTTTAAGCGGTGTCTTAAACGAAGGTGAGTCATGGGAAGTAGAAGGAAAAACCATTGAAATAGTAAGAATCCACGAAAACGGTGTTCTATTAGAAATTGATGGTGTAAGAAGAAACCTAGGTTCTACAGCTTCTAACGAAAGAATTGAAGGATTAAGAATGACTGTTGAAGACCATGTATGGATCGACACAGCAGACGACTTCAACTTCGTAGAATTAAAAGCTGGTGAAGAAATCACTGAAACCGTAAGAAAAGGAGATGCTATGACTTCATTCGGTCAAGATGAAGACGACCCTGAATGGGTATGGCACTGGGAATTAAGAGATGTTGGTAGTGATGATCACATAGATTGGATTGGCGCAGCTCTTGATATCGGAAGATTCTTAACTGAAGATGAAGTAGAGTACGCAGACGAAAGACCAGCTCTAGCATATGGTGAAAGTTTACATTTACCAAATGACTACGCAGCTGTAACCTTTGACGGGTACTACGATACTGGAAGCAACGAAATTAGCATGAACTTCAGAAGTTTAAGACTAGACTATGAAAATGGTACTAGATCAGCATCTGAAGACTTCTTGGTAATTAGTAGTGACAGTACCAGAGCTCCTTTCAGGTTTGATGGTGTAAGAGCTGACACAATATACATTGCTTCAGTTAACGAAACACATTTCGAACTAGGTTATCAAGATGGTGATGATAGGGTTTGGCACAATGACAGAGATCCTTACAATGGAACTATAAGTGTTGAGTTAGTAAGACTTCAGGACGATGTAACTATAAGTGGTGCTGCTGATGACTACTTAGTATTCACATTCGGATCCGAAACATTAGGATTCAGCATTGAAGACTATGATGAATTCACTGATGACTACTTGAACTACACACATGGTGGTACAACTATTAACTTAGGTGAAGAAGAGTACGGAGTCAAATTAGCCTACGGTGTAAGCTTCACAGACCCAGAATCCATGATAGATGACGACAGGTTCAGAATGCATGTTCCACACGAACCAGCAGAACCAAGAGTAACTGTCAGTGGACCAGACACAGCAAGAACAGTAACAACCACAGATGGTGCATACGTAGTTAATCCACTAGGAACAGGAATCGCAATACTAGACAGCCAAGCTAGCCTAGGAAGCGAACCATACTTAGTAGTCGGAGGACCATTCGCTAATACAGTCGCAAGACAACTATTAGGAAATCCAAGTGACGAAGAAGTAAGGGATATGTTCCAACCAAATACTGCAATGATTAGATTATACGCTGGTCAAAACGCAATATTGGTAGCTGGACACGACGCTCAAGACACAGTCAGAGCGAGCTATGTATTAGCTAACTTCAGAGACTACGACTTAACAGGAACTGGAGTTGACTTAGTTACAAGTGATGCAACAAACATCCAAGTAACACCAGTTAACTAAAGAATAACCTTTGAGTAGTTGTTGAAAACAGGGGATAAAACCTCCCCACTTTTTTTATTTTTTTTTTCTAACAATTCTTTTTTTTCTATAATAAATACTTTTTTTTTACTCCGAAAAAGAATTTGTTTTTTCGTGTTGAACATCCAAAAACTATTTAAAAAGTATTAAATAAGATATGAATAGAAGAATTAATCTTTAATAAAAAAAAAGATTTATTCTAAAATAGGATTCCTTATGATGAAAAAAAATCTTGTACAACTAATCATGGTTATTCTCTTGCTAGTGCCATTAACGCAAGGATTTAATGACTGGTTAAGATACGAGGATGAGTTCGAACATAATAATATAGAGGTGAGAACGCTTGTTCAAAGCCAAGACTTGGAAAACTTGAGATTGATAGTAGGGGGAGAGCCAACTACTGTTAAGCTAGGGAGTTGTAGAACGCTAGGTATGTATGAGTATTGTTACAAAAACTATAGTTATGATCATCAGAAGATAGATGTTGATGGACATGGGAGGTTGGTTCCTGCGGTTAGGGTGAGGGTTAAAAAAGTGCCTGATCCTTTCAGTACGGAGCCTGATTTAAAAATAAGCACTTCTTATAATAAAGAGGTGAATTTGTTTGAAAAAGAAAAAGTAGAGATTGTGATTAAGAATGATGGTAATGGTTGGGTTGATGGTTTAGATATAAGGGTTGAGGTTCCGTCTTATTTGAAAGCGGAAACGAGTGATTTCTCGAAGGGGGTTAATACTATTAGTGTAGGGGGTCTTTACATACCTCCTGAGAGTGAAAGAATACTTTCTTTTCATTACACCCCTGTGAGGTATGAAGATATAAGGTTGCCTTATACGTATACTTTTGAGGAAGAAAAATCGGGTAATATAGATATTGAGGTGAAGAAGCCTTATCAGGTAAAGTTGGATTTATCACCTTCTAATACTAGGCCTAATCAGGAAAGTACTGCTGTGGTTACTGTTAGGAATGATTTTTATGAGAATATTGTGTTGGAAGATTTTAGTTTTAGGGCGAGTACGGGTTTGAGGGTTGTGGATCATAATTTGGTGCCTGTTCATAGTAGGCATTATACTGTTGAGGATTTTTTAAGGCCTGGTGAAGAGAGGGATTTTTATATGGTTGTGGAGCCTGAGAATATAGGTACGTATAATGTTAGGAATTCTTTTAGTGTTGTTATAAATGGTTATGAGTTTAATGAGTTTTTTATGAAAGAATTGGATGTTAGTGCTAGTGGCGTGACTTTTGAAACTAGTGTTGATAAGAAAGATGTGAAGCCTGGTAGTAACGTTACTTTGGTTGTTGAAGTGACTAATCATAATGAGCATGAAGATTTTTATAATTTGGAATATGAGGTTATGCCTTTTGGTTTAGGAGGGGATATTAATTGGTTAAGGCCTGGAACTAGTTTTGTGGAGTATATTAATTTAAGCTTGTCTGAAAGTGTTGTTATAAAGCCTGTGTTGGAATACTGGTTTTTTAGTCGGAAAGAAGTGATTGAGAATGTGCATAACATAACTGTTATTCCTAATTATTTAAGTCATTCTATTGAATTTAATCAGTCTAGTGTAAGAAGAGGTGAAGAGGTTAGTGTCAAGGTTTTCGTGGAGAATCTCGTGGATAATAACTTGACTAGTTATTATGCTGAAGACTTATTCTTTGTTGATAAGGTTAATGGTTCTAATCAAAGGTTTTTTGATTTAAAGCCTAAAGAAGTGAAAGAATTATATTCTTATGTTTTGAAAGTCCCTGAAGATTTTAATCAAACCCTTCATGTTTATACGAGGATAAACGATCATCATTTATTCAACGCGTCTTTAGAAGTGGAGGGTGTGTTATTTGAATCAGTAACTCAGGAGGATAAAGAAGAATTAGAGGAAGTTCAGGAGTTACAAAGGGAAGAGGCTCCTAAGCAGCCTAGTTGGATAGAAAGATTTTTTCAGTTCATAACGAGTTTGATATAATATGGATTTAGAAAATACTAGGATATTCATAACACAAGCGCATAGTGGTCAAAAAAGAAAGTCTTCTAATCAGGATTTTGTTCTTCATCCTTTGAGGGTTGAAGAGCATATTCGTTTTTTTAATAATCCTGTTTTAAATAAGGCTGCTTTGTTGCATGACGTGTTAGAAGATACTTCTGTGACTGAGGAGGAATTAAGGAAGTATTTTGATGAAGAAGTTGTGGATTTAGTAAAAGAATTAACTAAGGATAAGTCTTTGCCTAAAGAGTTGGCTGAGAAAGCTTATAGGGAGAAATTAGTTAATGCTAGTGATGAGGCTAAGATTCTTAAATTAATGGATATATATGATAATGTTAACGAGTCTTTTAAAGGTCCTGGGTGGCCTTTATTCTTAAAAAAGTGTAAGAATACCTTGGTGGTTTTAAAAGTTGACAATCCTTTGTATAAGTCTTTTTTTGATAGTAAGAAAGAGGTATTGTTAAAAAAAA
>SKFY01000009.1 GCA_007117755.1 Candidatus Woesearchaeota archaeon
TAACACTAGTACCTGAAAATACTATGTTACTACGCTCGCTAATATCTGCTTCGTGAGAATTAACAGGCTTATTATCTTTACCTTTAGCAACGCTCTCACCAGTCAATATAGACTCGTTAACACTAAGATTAGAACTTTCAATAACCCTTAAATCAGCAGGAGCGACTAAACCACTAGTCAAACGTATAATATCACCAGGAACAACTTCTGCAGAAGCTATTTGTTTTCGTTTACCATCTCTTATAACTTCTACTTTCTTACTTGTTAAAGCAGCTAATGCCTCAACGCTTCTCTCCGCTCTGAATTCCTGAATGAAACCAAGAACTACAGTGAAACCCATAATAGCAAGTATAGCATAAAACTCAATAACCTGACCAAGATATAAAGAAATAATAGCTGTTACTAATAAAACATAAATTATGATGCTGTTAAATTTGGAAAGTAATAACTTTAAAGCACCAAAAGTATCTTTTTTTTCAATACTATTACTACCGAATTGTTTTAAACGGTGTTCTGCTTCTTTTTGAGAAAGGCCTTTATGACTAGAATTTAAAGTTTTAAGGACATCCTTAACAGACTCTACAAACCAGTAATGATGCTCTTCTGGCTTTTCATATAATGGACCTTCTCTGGACTTAGACAATTAATAACACCTCTCCAAGAACAATCTTTAATAATGTCTATATAAATGTTTCTCCAGAAATAAGCGGATAACCATCGGATAAGTAGAGGTAATTGTTATTAATTATAATAATTAAAAAAATAAAATGGAGGAGGCAAAATACAAAAACTTTATATATCAATTGATATATGCTAATAGTGTGGGGAAAAACGCCAGATCACCAACATTGGAAACTGTAGCAATGGTAGAAAAAACTGTAGAAAAATATAGCGGAGAATATAATCGAACAGAACTATGGAAGAAACTACCAAAAAAAGTGATGTGGCAAACATACACCCTAATACTAGAATATTTGGAAAGCATAAATAAAATAGGATTCGACAAGAAAGGCAATATAGCATATATCTGGAACCCAGAACTAGCAAAGAAACTAAGACAAATGCCTGACATCGAAATATGAAAAAACCTACCAGAGTAGTATTCATAGATAAAAAAATGTACAAGAAATATGGTAAATTAAAAGAAGATCATATAAAAAAATCAATAAAGAAAGCAATAACAAACATAAAAACAAACGCTTTTTCTGGAATACAAATACCAAAAAAATTAATACCCAAAGAATACAAACAAAAATATAATTTAAACAATCTATGGAAATATGACTTGACAAGCGGCTGGAGACTTATGTACACGATAGTCGCGGAAAACGAAGACGAATTAATAACAGCAATAATAGAATGGTCAAGTCACAAAGAATACGAAAAAACAATGAAATATTGAAAAGAGTTAATCACTAACTAGAGTTTAGATAAATTTATATAATATATACCTGCCTGTAATATAAAAAAAAGAGACTTTTGAGAATGACTAAAATACTAAGACTGGAGATGAAGGGGTTTAAATCTTTTGCACAACGAACAGAAATACCCTTCGGAGACAACTTTAATTGCGTACTAGGACCTAACGGGAGTGGAAAGAGTAATGTTTTAGATGCTGTATGTTTCGTTCTTGGGAAGAGTGGAGCTAAAGGTCTTAGGGCTGAGAAGACTGCAAACCTAATTTACAACGGAGGTAAAAGCAAGAAGCCAGCAAAAGAAGGAGAAGTAAGCATATACTTTGATAACGAAAAAAAAATATTCGGGGATTTTAACGAATTAAAAATAAGTAGGATAGTGAAGAGTTCTGGGCAATCTGCTTATAAGATAAATGATGAAACTGCAACAAGACAAGAAATCTTGGATACTTTAAGCAAAGCAAAAATAGACCCTGATGGTTACAATATCATATTACAAGGAGATATCGTAAAATTAGTAGAGATGAGCGCGGTAGAAAGAAGAGGAATTATAGAAGAGATATCCGGCATTAATATTTACGAACAGAAAAAACAAAAAGCAATAAGAGAACTTGAAAGAGTAAGGGAAAAGATAAACGAAGCAGAAATAATACTAACAGAAAGAAAAACTTACTTAGATGAATTAAGAGACGAAAAGAATAAAGCGTTAAAGTTTAAAGAATTAGATGATAAAATAAGAAGAAATAAAGCTACTGTAATAACAAGAAGTATAGACGATAAAAGAAAAACTAAAGAGAAATTAGAAGAACAAAGAAATAAAATAAATGGTAAGATAGAAGAATTACAGAAAAAAATAGAAGATAAAAGAAAAATCATAACTGAGAATAAAAAAAGAATTGAAGAACTAAATAAGGAAGTAGAAGAGAAAGGAGAAAAAGAACAAGTAGAAATACACAAAGAAGTGGAAAAATTAAAGGTTGATACTGCATTAAAAAATCAAAGGATAGAAACGATAAAACAAGAATTAGAGAAATTAAAAACAAGAAGAGAAGAATACAAAAACAGTTACAAAGATGTTAATAGCAAAATAAAAATTTTAGAAACTAACAGGAAAGAAATAGATCAAAAAATAGAAAGTAACCAAAAAGAAATCGAAAAGATAGATGAAAAAATAAAAGAATTTAAACAAAAACACAATTTAGATAACGCTTCCGAAATAGACCAAGAAATAGAAAGGATAGATAAAGAAATAGAAGAACAACAAGAAACCATAAGTAAACTAAGAGACGAACAACAAAACGTTTTAAGAGAAAAAGACAGGTACGAAACAAAACTACAAGGAATAGATGAGAAGATAGAAAAGTTAATGAGTATTGAGAAAGAAAACAAGGAAAGCCTGGAAAATTTAAAACAAATGAAAAAAGAGTTTAAAGAAGCAACCACTAGTTTAAGCCAAGCCCTGGCAGAAGATTCAAACATTGCAAGCCAACAAAGCAATGCACACACAAAATTATTATCCAGAAAAGAAAAGTATTCACAATTAAGAGCAAAATCAGCATCACTAAGAGAAAGAATGGCAGGAGCAGAAGCCATAAATGAAATTCTAAATCTTAACATGAACGGAGTACACGGACTAATATCAGAACTAGGAAATGTTGATAATAAACATTCTCTAGCTTTAGAAGTAGCAGCTGGAGGAAGAATAAAAAGCATAGTAACAGAAAGTGATGAAACAGCTGCAAAATGTATAAATCATTTGAAAAGTAAAAGAGCAGGAGTAGCAACGTTTGTTCCGTTAAATAAGATAAAGAGCGCTCCTATAAATCCTAAGTTAAGAACTTTAAAACAACCAGGAATACACGGGTTAGCAATAGACTTGATTAG
Organism: Candidatus Woesearchaeota archaeon; assembly: GCA_007117755.1. Lineage (GTDB taxonomy): Archaea > Nanobdellota > Nanobdellia > Woesearchaeales > 21-14-0-10-32-9 > SKIS01. The sequence continues at coordinate 3,300 of SKFY01000009.1, forward strand.
TTTCGAAGAGAAATATAGGAAAGCATTTGAGTTCGTATTTGGAAATACTTTGGTAGTTGAAGATATACAAACAGCTAGAAAAATAGGAATAGGAACTGTAAGGATGGTAACACAATCCGGAGACGTTATAGAACCAAGCGGGTCAATGCAAGGAGGACACAGGCAAAGAAGCAGAGGACTTGGTTTCTCAGAAAAGGAAGTTAAACAAGACATGACAAAACTAGAAAGTGAAATCTCAGAAATTGAAAGTGTTATAAGTAATTTGAATAATAAAAGAAGCGAAAATGAAGAATACATAAACAGGTTAAGAGAGTTAAAAGCTAACTTAGAAGGAGATATAATAAAACTAGAAAAGACATTAAGAGTTGACGGGGAAGACTTGAATAGTGACGAGAAAGAAAAACAAAACCTTGAGAATGAATTAAAAGGTTTGGAAGAAAAACAAGACAAGCTAATGAACGAGATAAGTGAAAAGAACAGAAACCTAGCAAGTCTAAAGATGAAAAAACAAGAAGAAAGAGAGAAGATAAACAACTTAAGGAATCCTACTTTATTAGCAGAACTAACTAGCTATGATCAGAAAAAAGCAGAGTTAAAAGAAGACCTTACTAATTTAAAGATAGAAAAACAAAAAGCAGAAGGAGAGATAACAAATATTTATGGCCCTGAAGTAGAAAATGTTAACAAGATATTCAAACAAATAGACAAGGAAGAGGAAGACTTTAAGAAAGAATATAATAAATTAAACGAAGAAGTAAAAACACAAGAAAAAGACTTGAAAGAGAAAGAAAAAGCAGAGAAAGAATTCTATAATAAATTCAAAGAAGTGTTCA
>SKFY01000068.1 GCA_007117755.1 Candidatus Woesearchaeota archaeon
AATTCGTTCATAATCATCTCCATATTTTTCACGCAATATTTGTTCTTCATATTGCTTTCGAATTTCATCCAAACTCATGCTCTCAATATTTTCTAATGTAGTTGTCTGCCTTTGAGATGAACCAACATTTCTCAATTCTGATATCATTTGTTCCAAACCAACACCATCAATGTCGCCATGAGCATCACTTACTGTTCTTTCTTCAAAATCACGTAAAAACTCTGTATCAATAATTGTATAATGCTCGGTATGCTGATAATGTGAACTGATTTCAAAAGCCATGGCAATAATTATTATTACAAGGTGAAAAACCACTGTACCAAGAATTCCATTAATATTTTTTCTTGTTTAGTTAACTTTTGTTCTTTAGAAAGTATTTTCTTCTCTAAATTCTTTCCATAAATCATCAATTTTTCATTAAGAAGAATAATCTTTTTCTGAGACTTTTTATTCTCTTCTATCTCTTCTAATAATTGCTGATTTGCTTCTTTCAGTTTCTTTGTTCTTTGTTCTACTAACAGTTCCAACCTCTTCTTATACTTGTTTAATTGTATTTGTTGATTTACTCTTACAGTAACTTCTTGTTGTATGCCTATAAAGTATTCTTTTCCTTCATAAATTATCGGAGAAATATATAATTCGTTCCAGAACTCTTTTCCTTTTTTTGTATAGTTTTTCAAAACTACGTTGGTTGCTTTTCTATTTTTTATTGCTTTTCTTAATTTATTTAACTCATCTTGAGAAGTATCTTTTCCCTGTAAAAATCTACAATTCTTTCCTAATACTTCTTCTTTATTGTAACCAGTTATTTCTGTGAAAGCTTTATTAACATAAACTATTGGATTGTCTTTTTGATTAGGATCTGAAATAACCACTCCGTTCGTAATCAGATCTAAAGATTTTATTATTACTTCTTCCATTTCAACAAAAAAGCCTTTATTATTTATAAATTTTTCATTTAAAATAGTTTTTTACTAAAATTATAAGTATAATTCTTCATAAAAATTATGTTTTTTTCAATAAAAACACTATTTTTTGATATAAATAAAAGATATATAAAAGGTATGCTTACTAAAGTTCATTAAACATTTGGAGGTGTTTATTATGAATATGGGAAAAATAGGTGTTTACTTTGTTGCAATGATACTATTAGTTAGTATGCCTGTATTTGCTATGGGTCCTGGAAACGCGAGTAATGCTCCAAGTCCTAGCATTGTAGATGTTGCAATAAGTGTAAATGAAGAAACTGGAGAATTTAGTACGTTGATAGAGGCAATATTAGCTGCAGATGACGCTGTTCTTGCAACTTTGTCTGGTAGAGGACAATTCACTGTCTTTGCACCAACCGACGAAGCATTTGAAAAGTTAAATTTAACAGCAAACAATATTGGAGAACTACCACAAGAAGCATTAACAGAAATACTACTGTACCACGTAGCTAGAGGTAACAGAGATGCTGAAAGTGTTCTAGGAAGTTCAAGAATAAGAATGCTTAACGGTCAATTCGTATTCCAAAACGCTGGTGTATTAAATGAAGATGTTAACATTATAGCAACCGATGTACCTGCAGCTAACGGAGTAATACACGTAATTGACAACGTTTTATTGCCAAATTAATTGGCAACTTTTTTTTCTTTTTTTAAAAAATAATAAGGAGGGGATTTTATATGGATAGGCAAAATAGATATGCACAAAAAATAGTTCCGTTAATGGTAGAGCAAGGTCTTGTTTTAGAAGATCAAAAAGACGAATATATGGATTACTTAAAAATTTATGAAGAAGAATTCTGATTTTTTTATTTTATTTTTACAAAATAATTTAAACAACTATCAATATTCTAAAAGTTATGATTCCAAAAAACGCAAAACTTGTTTACGATGGAGACATATTCAAAGTATATAATTGGCAACAAAAACTATTCGATGGTTCTTACAAAACATTTGAAGCTGTAAAGAGAAAAGACAGCGTTCAATTGATAGTAATAAAAGATAATAAACTAATAATTTATGATGAACAACAACCAGACACGGAACAATTAATAACTTTACCAGGAGGCATGATAGAATGGGATGAACCTCCAGAAAAAGCAGGTCCACGAGAACTACTAGAAGAAACCGGGTTAAAAGCAGACTTCACATTCTATATGAAAAAAAGCTTCTCGGGTAAAATAAAATGGGATACCTATTATTATATTTGTAAAAATTCTGTGAAAGTAAGCGAACAAAAACTTGACGCGGGAGAAAAAATAACGGTTAAAGAAGTCTCTTTTGAAAAATTTATAGACTTAACCCAACACAACAAGTTCAGAAACAAAGAATTCCAACAACACATAAAAATACTAATGTTAGAAAACAAACTAGAAGATTTCAAAAAACAACTAGGTTTATAGAAAAACGTTTTTAAAAGATAACTTATTCCTTCTTAATTAATGAACTCAACAAATTTCACTATAGATAGAAAATTAGGACTTAAAGGAAAAAGAACAGGTCCTGTTTTAGAAGAAGCAATACTTATTCAATCAGATAACGATGTTGAAGAATTAAAAAGAATACAACTGGCGGAAGACGTTGCTTACTTGAGCGGTGCTCAAAAATTCAGGTATGTACTAAGAAATAATTTATACAAAAATTCAAAGGACCAATCTTCTTTTATACATTCTGCTACCAAAGAGCAAGAATTAGAATACGACGCAATCACTAAGGAATTATACGCCTTTTTAAGATAATTTTGAAAAACTTTTTAATACAACTTATTTTAATAACAATATGAAGTATAAGGATTCTCTAATAATTTTTGTAAAAGGCATATTCATGGGTATTTCAGACTTAATACCAGGTATAAGCGGAGGCACCATAGCTTTAATAACAGGAATATACGAAAAACTCATAAGATCCATAAAAGACGTGACACACATTCCCGAACAATTATTTAAAAAAAAATTTGACAAAGTACTCGGATTAATAAACTTCAAATTCTTCATACCTTTATTTTTAGGAGTAGCCACAGCCATAATACTTGGCAGCCACGCAGTAGGATATTTACTAGACAACTATAGAAGCTTAGTATATGGCTTTTTCATCGGCTTAATAATCGCCAGTGCGCATTCCATAATCTCACAATTCACTTTAAAAAAATCCAATTTGTTTTTCTCTTTCATAGGATTTTTAATAGGAGTATCACTAAGCTTTATCGCTTTCAACCTTCCCGAACCTTCCTTAATAGGCATTTCACTACTAGGCTTTATATCAATATCCGCATTAATATTACCAGGCATAAGCGGTGCTTACATATTATTAATACTTGGCCAATACGAATTCATGATAGGTATTATAAGGAATATACATAACGAAATACCTTCTGTTATCTCATTCGGTATAGGCGCAGTGTTAGGATTGGCTTTATTGTCAAGAGTGATTTCTTATTATTACAAAAAATATCGTTATGACACTCTATCTTTATTAGTTGGGTTAAAAATAGGTGCTTTAATAGTTCCTTTAAGAGAAATAACAGTCACGGATACTTACACAGGGTTTTTCATGATATTTATTGTTCTATTATCATATTCAATATATAAATTAGTCAATTAATAAAAAATTTTTTATAAACCATGATCTTTCACTTTTATTAGATGAATACGTTAGATAACAAATTATTTCCTGTATTATCCTTAATGCCTTCGAGTATAACTTTAGATAAGTTTTTAGAAGTTTTCAAGGCCAAATCCGGTTTTAGACCAGGAGTTTCAAGATTTTTACCAGATTACATAACTGACTATGAACTAGTAACCATATTCGAACAAGAAAAATCTGCTTATCTAGACAAAGACTACATAGCTTCATTAAGAGTCAGAAAAGATAAAGAACCAATGCTAGGACTGTTACTGTTCGAACCAGGCGATTACATGAAATTTAACCTTTCAAGACAAAACCTAATAAAAGCTTTTTTTATATACAAAAAAGATAGTGGTGTAAGAGGAGAATCTTTAACTCCTGCGCTTAACAGATTCGTAGAGGAAGTTAAAGAATACTCAAATCAAGATTTTGTTTAAAAACCCTTTTCCCTAAGTTTATTTTTTTCTGAACTTTTTCAAAGCAGGTTTAATATCTTCTAAACTATGAACAATCACTAACTTGTCTCCATATTTCCCTTTCAACTTTTCAACATAGCTTGTCTTGTGAGGATGACCATTATTTAACAAAATACAATTAACACCTTTATCTAAAAAACCTTCTAAAGCAGTAGGGGTATCATCTATCATACAAACAACGTCCCCTACATAATCTAAAATCTCGTGTTTAAAACGAGCACTCTTAAAATGAATTTCTTCAAAACCTATATCATGCTTTTCAGACCAAAGCCTTGTTGCGTGCCTAGCATTATTATATGTCTTATTAGGATACTTATCACAACAACGAGCAGTTAAACCGTGAATTTCATAACCTTCTTTTTTCAATTCATGATTTAAATCTTTAAGCTCTTTATTATAACCCTCTAAGAAGTATTCAGTATCTCCAAATTCACGAATTATTTGTCTAAACCAATTATTAAGCTCAGAAGCCTCTTGAAAACCCAACTCTGACAAATCAAGACCTGTATTCAAAAAATAATCATGAAAATATATGTAATCACTAGATTCAAACTCTTTAATAACTGACTCTGGTAATAACTCCTTATCCCTCAAATATTTAATTACTTGTTGCTTAAAAGGATAACTAACGCCGTCTATATCTTGCAAAATCAACATTTTTTATTATTCTAAACTTTGTAAATAACGCTCAGCTTCCATAGCAGCCATACAACCGCTTCCCGCAGCAGTTATTGCTTGTCTATACTTAGTATCTTGAACATCTCCGCCTGCGAAAACACCAGGTATGTTTGTCTTGGTATTTTCAGTTATTAAATAACCTTGCTCGTCCATATTCAGATGTCCTTTGAAGATTTTAGTATTAGGTATATGTCCTATAGCTAAGAAAACACCATGACAACTCACTTCAGTAACGTCTCCTGTTTTAACATTCTTAACCTTAACACCAGTAACTCCTTTCTTCTCATCACCTAAGTACTCAACGATCTGAGAATCCCATATAATATCTGTCTTAGGATTGTCAAAGAATTTATTCTGCATAATCTTACTAGCCCTTAACTCATCCCTTCTATGAATAACAGTTACTTTATCAGCGAACTTTGTTAAGAAAATAGCTTCTTCCATAGCACTATCTCCTCCTCCCACAATAACAACCTCTCTGCCTTTATAGAACGCGCCGTCACAAGTAGCGCAGGTACTAACGCCTCTACCCATAAACTTCTTCTCGCTTTCCAGTCCTAGCCACCTAGCGCTAGCTCCTGTTGTTATGATTAAAGCTTTTGTTTGTAACTTCTTACCGTCTTGAAATTCTAATTCTATACCTTCGCTTATTTTTTTAAAACTCGTTGCTATATTCGTTTCGAACCTAGCTCCGAAGCGCTCAGCTTGTTGTTTGCCTTTCATGACAAGCTCGGGTCCTTGAACTCCTTCTGGAAATCCTGGGAAGTTCTCCACGTCTGTTGTTAAACTTAATTGGCCTCCTTCTTCCGGTCCACTAATAACTAAAGGTTTCAACTCAGCCCTAGCGTTATAAATAGCTGCTGTGACTCCTGCAATTCCATTTCCTAAAATAATAACGTTTTCCATAGAAACCAAAGGAAAAGTATAGTCTTTTATAATACTTTTCCACTTCATAAATAAGAATTTTTAATTATACCTTTCTATTTTTATATCTTTTTCAGCCACTCCTTTTTCTAAGAGTAATTCTTTGGTCTCTATTACGAATTCTTTTAATCCACATATATAGAACATCTTATTTTCTAAATTATCTGGTAAGTGTTTTTGAACTCTTCCTTTTAATCGGACCCAATCTTCTCTCGTAATAGTAGGTTTGTAAATAAAATTATCATTATCTCTCTCCAACATCTTCAATTCATCGTGGTAGATTATGTTTTCTTCTTTCTTATACCCTGCTATTAATGTCATCTTAACACCTTTTTTAACATAACTTTTTATCATGCTTATGAACGGAACCACTCCTGTCCCGGTACTTATGAATACGTGTTCTTTTTCTTTTTCCCCTAGTTTAAAATGTCCGAAAGGACCTATCAAAGTGTATTCGTCATCTTTTTTAGCTTCTCTAAATGATTCTGATGCCCAGCCATTAGGTATTATTTTCAAACAAATATCTAATGTTTCTTCATAAGGAGTGCTTAGTATAGAGTATGCTCTCATCCTATAACTTCCTTCTTTCTCTATTTTTATATTAATAAACTGTCCTGGTTCGAACAAGAATTCTTTTGGTTTTTCAAAAACTATCTTAACAACATCTTCTGTCAAGAAATCTTTTTCTAATATTTTAGCATCTTTCCTTATCATTTTCAGATCTTTATTTTTCTAAGTTCTTTATTCGCTTCTTGTAATTCTTGACTACTTTGTTCCAGCTCTTTTAACAATTCTAAAATATTATTACTTCTATAAGGCTTTGTTTTTTCACTAACTTGTTCTTGTTCATTCGCCTCAAGTTCGTATTCTATTTCTTGACTTGTTTTCCAAACCACTCCTTTTTCTGTTCTCATTATTTTATTGCTATTTTCTAAATATTGCAATATTGTGTTTATCGTGCTTCGCATCATTTGTTTTTCAGATCTTTTATTTATTTCATTTATAGATAAGGGCTTCTCTGCTCTTTGTATTATGTTTTCCACTCTTATTATCGTGTCCAATCTCGGTTTATGTTTCATTTTTTCTCTTCAAAAAGTAGGGGTTTATCAGGGGGTATAAACTCTTGCTTTATATTGTTTTCTCGTATTTTTCTTCGTAGCACAGAATTATGAGTTTATTAGGGGGTTATAAGTTCATACTTTTCACGTCTTTTCAGTATTTTTCGCGTGTTTTTTTTCTTATTTTAAAACTCTCTGCTTGCAAAAAAAGTAGAAGTTTATAAGGGCTTATAGGTTTATACAAAGCAGTTCCTCGTATTCTTGAAAAAAAGTAGGGGTTTATTAGGGGCTTATAAGTTTATCAGGTATATTTGTTTAAAAGGTAATTTTTAAATACTTAGTTTAAAACAAAAAAATTCATGAAAAAAAATTTAGTAACGCAAAGTTTCTATAATCTTTTTAGAATATAACAATAATAAATAACTTCTTCCTCACCATCTCTCCTAACATACCCAAAAACCTCTCTAGAACTTACAACTTCGAATCCTGTTTTACTAATTAGTTTTTCAACCTCTGATTTAGAATACCTTTTACTATCTCCTTCTATCCTCTTATTTTTTTTAGGAAACGTAACAGCTAATAAACCATCTTTCTTCAACTTCTTGTTAATTTCTTTAAACAAAAGCTCAGGTTTTTGCACGAATTCGGTAGTTCCTAACATAATAACACCATCAAAATAATCCTCTTTAACGTTTAAAGGTTCTTCAATATTCTGACATATTAATCTTTTAAAAGGTAATTTCTTTGCTTCTTCAAGCATTTCCTTAGAAAGATCTATTCCTGTAACTTCACAATCTATTTTAAAAAGTTCAGTAGAACTTAAACCTGTACCGCATCCTAAATCAAGAACTTTTGAGTTTCTCCTTAACTTACTGGCTAATTCCCCACCTAATTCTTTATGAACAATATACTTTCCTTTATTCAATGCATATTTGTCATATTTTGGTGCGAAATCCGTATACAAAGACTTAATTTCTTCTTCTTTCATAGTGCCCAATAAACTTTCTTAATTATATGGTTTTTCTTTTTTTAAGATATACAAGCATTTAATCTAATCCTTTGTTTCTTTGCTAATATTAAGTATTTGCTCGTGTATATTTTTATTTGCGATTATAAGATTCCCTTTTTTGAAAGGATCAAATTTGCTTCCATCTGTGAAAGTAACTTTACAACCTGCTTCTTCACATAGTAAAACCCCTGGTGCTATATCCCAAAGTGAAGAATTTTTTGTAATTTGCCAGTCTCTTCTTCCTGATGAAACGTAACTGAAGGTTAATGCTCCACATATTATTATTGTAGTCCACATTCCTTGATCGGCATATTTTCTTTTTAATTTGTCTATTAAATCTATGTTTTTGCTTGTGTTTACAATTCCGTAACTACTGTTGATTTTTTCTTTTTCTGAGCACCTGATTTTTTGATCATTTAAGTAAGCACCTTTTCCTTTCTCTGCGTAATATATCTCGTCCATGTATGGTAAGTAAATACAACTCATAATCATTTCTTTATTTTTCATCACCCCAACTATAACTCCAAAGAAAGGAGTGTTTGTAGAAAAATTTCTTGTGCCATCCAAAGGATCGATAACCCACACGTATTCAGAATCCGTATTGTAATCTTCTGATTCCTCACTTATTATACCCTGGCCAGGGTATTCTTTTTTTATAGCGTTTACTAAAATTTTTTCGCTATCCAAGTCTGCTTGTGTAACGACATCTCCTTCGTTTTTTTTAGTGTATTTAACACTTATTTTTCCGAAGTGCGTAAGAATATTTTTTCCTGCTTCTTTTGTTATTCTTGTTATGAATTCTTTTGTTGGTCTCATATAAAAATCAATTCGTTTATTGTTTAAATAATTATTCATGGGTTTATAAGAATTTTTTTAGTAACATTAAAATAAGATTACGATTTTAAAGAAGTGGAGGTTAATATATAATGTTAGGCATTTATGGATTAGGCAGGATGGGCTTTAATATGGCTCAGAGGTTATTAGATAAAAAAGAAAAAGTAGTGGTTTTCAACCGTTCCAAAGAGAAAGTGGATCAACTCGCAAAAAAAGGAGCCGTACCAAGTTATTCTCATGAGGAGTTTATCAAGAAACTAGGCAGGGATAAGATAATATGGCTTATGGTGCCTCACCAAACAGTTGATTCTGTTATAAAAGATTTCAAACCTTACTTAACCAAAGGAGATATAATAGTTGATGGGGGTAATAGTAATTTTAACTCAACAATTAAAAGAGCGAAAGCTCTTGAAAAAGAAGGCTTGACCTTAATAGACGTAGGCGTCTCAGGTGGTATTGTCGCGGCTAAAGAAGGTTATTGTATGATGAGTGGTGGGGATGAAAAAGCGTACAAGAAACTTGTACCTTATATTAAAAAAATGTGTCAGAAAGACGGCTATGGCTACTTCGGCAAGAGCGGTAGTGGTCACTTCGTAAAAATGGTTCATAACGCCATAGAATATGGTATGATGGAAGCAATAGGTGAAGGAATGGAACTATTAGATAAAGGACCTTACAAAAACTTAGACCTTCATCAAATAACAAAAGTATGGAATAACGGAAGTATAGTAAGAAGTTTCCTTATGGAAATGACAGAATCAGGTTTAGAAAAACACAAAGGATTGAAAATACCTGGTTACATAGCAGATAGTGGTGAAGGAAGGTGGGCTGTTGAAACAGCAATGCAATATAACGTTCCTTTCACCGTTAATACACAGGCATTATTCAGCAGGTACAGATCCAGACTTAAAGACTCCACGTCTAACAAAGTGGTTGCTCTTATGCGTGATGAATTTGGGGGTCACGGACTTGGAAAAAAATAGAGAAATAACAGTTATAATCTTAGGAGCGACTGGTGATTTAACCATTAAAAAATTAATACCTTCCTTTAATAAGTTGTCTAAAGAATTTAGAATAACACTGGTCGCTGTGAGTAGGAGAGATTATACTTTAAAAGATTATAAAAATTATTTAAAAACAGAAAAAGTAACTGTTAATAATAAGATAAAACTATTTTATTTCCAAGCAAATTTTAGGGATGAAGATTCTTTACAAGATCTTAAGAAAGTTTTGAAAAAAACAGGTAGTGATAAACAAGAAAGAATATTTTATTTAGCTTCAAGCCCAGAATTTTATAAAGGCATTATCAAACAATTAGGTGATTGTTGTAAAAACATTAATACTAAACTAATGATTGAAAAACCATTCGGTCATGACTTAAAAAGTTCTAAAAAATTAGATATGTGCTTAAAGAAAAAATTCAGTGAAGAGAATATATTCAGAGTAGACCATTACTTGGGCAAAGAAACTGTTAATAATATATTAACACTTCGCTTATCCAATCCCTTCCTTGAAAGCACATGGAATTCTAAATTCATAGAAGAAATAAAAATAACTGTGAGTGAAGATTATGGTGTTGAAGGAAGAATGGAATACTACGATGAGGCAGGCGCTTTAAAAGACATGGTTCAAAATCATTTATTACAAATACTTAGCTTCTTACTTATGAATCCTCCTAAATCCACTGATTCTGCTAGTATTCAAAAAGAAAAAGTGAAAGCTTTGAAAAAATTAAGATTTGTCAGTTTGAAAAAAGGAAGATACAAAAATTATTTGAAAGAGTTAAAAAAAGAAACTGGTAAAAAAGAATCAAGTACTGAAACATACGTTCTTCTACAACTAGCATCTAAAATTTTTAAGTGGAGAGGGACTAAAATATTCTTGGAAACAGGTAAGAACTTATCAAAGAAAGACGCTCGTATAGAAATAATTTACAAAAAAAAGCCTTGTTATTTATACTGTGATCTAAACACTAACCCTAATAAGTTAGTTATTAAAATACAACCTAAACAAGATATTGATTTTCATCTTAATACAAGAAAACACGGTTCTTCTTTAGAAATAGAGAATGTTAAGATGAAATTCAGAAAAGGTAAGAAATTCATTAGCAACACTCCAGGTGCTTACGAAGTTCTAATCAGGGAATGCATAAATAATAACAGGACTTTATTCATAACCCAGAAAGAACTTGAACAGAGCTGGAAGTTAATAGACTTAATAACTCAGAAAACCAAGGATTACAAAGTTTTTATTTATTGAATCTTCCCTTTTATTCTATTTATAACAGTCCATACAGTTCTAGGATCTTTATTTAAAGCACGAGCAATATCAATTTTCCTAAGGCCTTGCTCTTTCAAATAAAAACAAATACTTTCTAAAACACTATAATGCTGCCTTATAATACCTAGAGGGATTTTATAATCATGCTCAGTTACTTCGTAAAAACCAGGTTTTTTCTCCCTTGCTTTTTTATACGTAGATGCTAAAGTACCTATTTTTCTACCTGTTAAAAAACTCATTTCCTTATAAGATTTTTTTTCATTCTCCCTCAAATATTTAGTTATAGCCTCCAAGCCACTAAGCTCCCCTCTAAAAATAATAAGAGGTATTTTTTCTTGTATAGAAGAATCTAATACTTGTTTTTCACTAATTTTTTCTTTTCTTATTAAAACTTCCATTTTATTTTTTTCTTTTATTAAGTAAGTAATACACGAAGTACGTATTGGTCGCTACTAAAAGGAAAATTGCTAATACGAGGAAAGGAGTATAATCAAATTCCTCGTCTGTTTCAGCAGCGGCTACGAATCCAGTTCCTAACACATTCAACTGATTACTAGCCACCTCAACTTCATACGTTCTCTCCTTAGTTTTATCTAAATAATTAAGAGTAATTTCCATATCATAAGTACCCGGGTTTAAACCAGAAGTATCCCAGTATATAGGCAAAGCACTTCGCTGATAACCTCTTATATCAGTATTATGTGAACGTGTTCTTTCCAACAAGCTATTGTCTTTTTTGAAATCTACTTCTGCATAAACATTCCTTATAGTTTCTCCCCATTCACTTTCAAGTATGAGATTAAAATTAGCTATCCCACCTAATCTAAACTCGTTAGTACTTATGGTATCTATGTTAATTTCTGGCTTCCCCACATTGAACTGTTTAATTTGCGTATTACTTTCACCTTCATACACTACTGATACCTCTGCGTAGTATTGAGAACTCCTAAAAGTAGGTGTGTACGGCACGAAGAATTCTTGTTTTTCACCAGCACTCAACCTAATCGGATCTAAAGTTATAGTATCTATTTTATCATTCGTTCTAGTATAAATATCAATTATAGGCTTAACATTCAAAGCATTTTCCAAACCTTGATTCTCAGCTTTTATTATGAAACGATTTTCTTTTCCTCTTTCAAAATTAGGAGCTAATAATTCCAGATTAATAAAAGACTCGTCGTAAGGTTTCCTAATGTTTAAAACAAAACTAAGTTCTAACTGCGCACTTATCTCCCCTCTTTCTCTCTGGGATTTTTGAATAAAACGTATCCTGTTTTCTTGCTCTCCCTTTTCCTGATCTTCATGTTCTTCAACAAAAACAGTTATTGTTTCTCTCTCTTGCCCATGAGCAAAAATCGCCGTGTCTCTATCTAAAGTAATATAATCTTTCAACGGGCCTTCAACCACTATTTCAACTTCCTTCGCTTCTTTATCTCTATTAATAATATGTATAGAAAACTCTTCATCACTTTCTAAAACGATATTTCTAGAACTAGGAGCTATTCCGAAACCACTAACTAATTCAAGACTTACAAGCAGTCCCATCATGAATAACAAAATAAGTATTTTTTTCATTAACTACTCACCCAATTAAATATTATCGTTGAATTCTTTGTACCCGGAGGCTCCGCGAAAGGAGCTATAACACCCATATCTATCCTAACATCTTTTCCATAATCTAACTCTCTGACTATGTTAAGCATATTCTCATCTACATTAAACCAATCTATTAACGAAATACTCGTATTAAAACTACTACTCGGCCTAGCTCGTATAAACCAATACTCACTACCCAAAGGCTGAGTTTCCCACATACTTTTAGTAACATTAGTTTCTGCTAAATCCGCTTTAACATTACCCACATTCCTAATTAAAAAACCAGGAGGATTGTCTTCACTAGTGTTTTTTTGCTCCCCTGGTTCCAACAATCCAAAATTAATACTACCTTCAACAAGGTCAATAGCTAAATAAGTCTCGACCGTGAAATTAGTCTGGTTCCAATCACCCGCGTTAGAACCATCCCTAGCCCTAACCCTCCAGTAATAGGTTTCGAATTCTAAGTTTTCTGGGTAGAAGTATTCTAAGCTGGATAAATTTGTTTGATTGAATATTATTGAGCTAAAACCTATATCATTTGCTAGTTGTATATCATATGTTAAAAGGTCTGTGTCGTAGTAGCTTGCCTCGCTCCAGTTAAACAAGACTGTTCTGTTAATTACAGCAGTATCTCCTGGTGCGGGATGTATTAGTCGTACTGTTCCTGGCTCATCTGATAATATTGTTAAAGTATCGCTATCTATCCAGTCACTACTTCCTACTTCATTAGTTAATCTTATGCTACAATACCACTCATCTAATACCTTTGTATTTGAACTAGAAAGTTCTGTACTAAAATTAGTGCCTGAATTATAATTATCATTAAAATCTTGGTGTAAATACAAAGACTCGTTTCTATACCATCGCACACTCACGTTTAAGTTTCCAAGCGAAGGACTAGTAATATTATTTGCAAAGCAGTTTAAATCGTCAGTTGTAAGGTTCATGCCTGATGTTGAATTTATCTGTGTGTCTGGATTATTAGGGATATCATCTATTATGTTTAAGGTTCTTGTTTCTGTTTCATTTAGTATGCCAACTCTGTTTACCGAGTAACCTTTGTATAAATACTGTCCGCCTTCTAATTCTTCAAATGTGTTTGTATATTGATTAGAACCTGCATCATATAAAGATCTTATTTCTGATTCAGATAAAGACCTATTAAAAATTATTACTTCATCGATGATACCGTTGAAATAAGTATTAGAGTTACCATCTCCACGACGACCTATGTTAAAGGTGTTAGCAGATGATGCCGCAGCTGTTGAAGATCCAGAACTGGTTTGTTCAACAGTATTAACATATAAGGATAAACTGTCAGTATCTACAGACCAAGTTCCTACTACATGTATCCACTCGTTTAAAGGAGTAGTCCCCGCACTCATAGCTCTCCTATAAAGAGAACCATCAAATTGCATACTTATCTGAAGCTGGTTGTCAGAATCAGTGCCGTGGAACTGAACATAATTATTTGGAGAAGTTGCACGAGTTATATCCATTAACCTTATCCACGTACCTTGTCCTGGTAAAGAGTTAATATTTGTCCAAAAGGATATTGTGAAATCTGTATGTGGTAAATCGGACAATTCAGAGGGGTAAGGGATATTAATATAATCACTAACCCCGTCAAAATTTATTCCTTCTCCGAATTTTCCTGTGACTATATCAGCGCCGAAAATCTCTGCGTGATTTTCATAAATAGTTTCATCAAAGGTATGTGTTTCATTATTATCTTCGAATCTCCACCAACCAACAAGTGATTCATCAAAATCTAAGAATGTGTAATGTTTTAACGCACTCGTACTGTTTATGTTAATAATAACATCATCATTAACAATCATTGAAGAATTATCCTCAGGTGTTGGCTCTTCAAAGAATATATTCAACGCTAGACAAGATGAATTAATTCCTTCATCAATTATGTTCCAATTATAATCTTGAATTAAAGTATCTCTTGCAAAAATTCCAGAACAGTATTGACTGCTTCCCGCATGAAACTCTACATTTTCTTGAGGTTCTAAACCCGCCCAACTTATTAGTAGTGAGTCATAGTTTTCTGTAGATAATCCCGCGTTTAAGAACATGTTTGTCATGTCTTCAACTAAGCTTATATTCCAGG
>SKFY01000025.1 GCA_007117755.1 Candidatus Woesearchaeota archaeon
GTATTTTTTTACTTGATAAAAACAACTTGAAATTATTAGAAAAAAAAATACCTTATGTGGCTGTTGGTGAAATGAAGGTTGGTTGTTTAATTGATAGTTTATTAAATGAATATCAAGAATCAGAAGGTGTTGTTTCTTACACTTATGATTGTTCTGATGATTTTTCTATTCCTCGTTCTTCTTATTTCTTAGAGTATCATCCTAAAGCGGTGAAGATAGAGTTTAGAAAAAGCGGTAGTTTATTGTCTTCGTATAATATTGATTTTTTGAGTGGTTATTGTGGTGATGGTATTTGTCATGCTCATGAGACTTGGTATACGTGTCCAAGTGATTGTAAAGATGTAAGTATTTCTTATTCTGATGAAGATATAAAGTATTTGGGTAATGCAAGTGTTCGTAGCGAAGCGAATTTTGAAGTGGGTAGTGTTGAGTATTGTGAAAGTTTGATGCCTGGTCAAGGTTTGCCTGTTATGTCAAAAAATTGTTTGGCAAGAACTAGTGATGGTTGGAATATTTATTCTGTTGATGGTGAACTTATAATTCATAATAGTAATTCTCTTAATTTAAATAAAATAACTGTTGATGGGGGTAAGTTAATACTTGTTAATGAGGAATATATTGGTATTGGCGAAAATCCTTCTGGTAAAGATTTTGTAGTTAAAAACAATGGTGAACTAGTTTATAAACATAGGCGTTCAACAAGTCCTTTAGAATTTAAGGACTCTAGTTTTATAATAAAATCTGATAGGCATACAGGGGGTATGACTGCTTTTGTTGTTGAGGGAGATCATATTCCTGAATTTCTTAATCCTTTAGTTAATACGAGGGTTTCTGGTGGTTCTGATGATTTTTTAAATTTGGTAATCGGTGAGTTTGATGATTTGCGTGATTTTATTCCTGTTAATTTTGATACTAACAGTGTTTCCTTAACGCAAGGCAGGTATACTTTTGCAGTTAATAAAGGCACTATTTTTAGTGTGAATCCTGCTTTAAGTGATGTGGTTGACAAACCAGGAGATTTATTTTATTTCACTTTTAATGTCAGGGGTATAGGTAGATGAAAAAAGCATTAATTATAGTGTTGTTGATTTTATTAGTAACAAGCTTAGTTAGTTCTCGTAATGATTTTGATTGTCATGAAAATCTTATTCGTGCCTCTACCAGATCGAACGAGGGGGGTTTAAGTTATGTTATGGATCATTGTGATGGTTCTTATATTAGGATGGCTCGTAATTCTTTAGCCAATATTCATTTAGATAATAATGATCCTGAAAAAACTATAAGTTTGTTAAATAACAGAGTTAATTTTGTTGATGGTTATTCTTATGATAGTACTAAATTATTGTTAGAAGCATTTTTTAATAAGGGGGATTGTGATTCTTTTTCTAATTTATATGCTAATTACCTTAGAAATTATAGGTCTGTTGATAGAAATAAGTTTAATATATATAATTCACTTTGTATTAATATATCGGGTACTAACAATTTTGATATTAATAATGAAACTCTTAATTTATTAGTAGTGGGAAATACTAATTTATACGAACAATTTGTAAGTTCTAATGAAGAATTAGATTTTTTAAAAGATATTAATGTTGAACACTTCATGGAAGAAGTTTCTTGTAAAGTAAAAAATGGTTTGTGTGATTGTTCAGATTACGATTATAAAGGTCCAAAACTAGGTTTTGATAAAACCTTAGTTTTAACTAACGATAATTGCAGATCTAATGTCATTTTAAACAGAAGACTTGCTTTCTCTTCTACTTATTCAGAAAACAATTTGGTAAATTTTAATTATTTAACTCGTTTATTATTCTCTGATTACTTGTATGATTTAAGAATTAAAGATGAGTTCGCATCTTTTGATGCTTTCCTTAATTTAATAAATGAAGATCCTATATTTTTCTATGAAAAATTAAATACGGATAATACTTTCAAAAACTTATTTTTAGATAGGTTACATCATGATTTAGATAATAATTACAACTCAATTTCTAACTTAAGATTTAATTACTACTTTAATTCTACGGATTGTCAAGTTAGTTTAGCATCTGCTGATGTTCCTGAGTTAAATGGTTTAGAAGTAAATTCTGTTGGTGAACTTGAATATTACAGACAAGAACATTCTGATGCTAGAATAGTTGCCCTGTTCACACCTAATAAAGACATTGTTTGTTCAAGTCTTAATAATATAATGAGAGTAATCATTTAAACTAATTTTAGTTAATTTTTTATAGATTCCTTTATTTATCTTATTATGAATCCTAATTTTAAAAAAATCTTGCTTAAAGAATTAGAAAGGGTTGATTCTTCTGGTGTTAGTAATAGGTTCGAGAATGTTATAGAACATTTTTCTAAAGACTCTTCTAAAGCTGTTATTAAAGGTTCTGAATACACAATTTTTAACAGTAACGATTACCTTGGATTAAGATTTAATGAAAAATTAAAAAAGTCTGAAGCAGAAGCTTCAGAAGTTTATGGTGTAGGGCCTGGTGCTGTAAGGTTCATATCTGGTTCTTTAAAAGTCTACAAAGACTTGGAAGGAGAAATAGCTTCTTTTCATGGTAGGGAAGACGCGATCGTTTTTTCTTCTGCTTTCACTGCTAACCTGGGTGTTATTCACAGCCTCATTAAAGGCCAGAGTAAAGATTCTTTATTATCTTCAAATACTTTAGTAATTAGTGATGAGTTAAACCACAGAAGCATTATTGATTCTATACGTGTTAGTAACTTAAAAAAAGAAAACAAAGCTATTTTCAAACATAAAGATTTAAAACATTTAAAACAAATATTGGATGATAATAAAAACAAGTTTGACCGAGTTTTAGTTATTACTGATGGTGTTTTTAGCATGCTTGGTAATTATCAAGATTTAAAAAAATTAAAACTTCTTTTGAAAAAGTTTGAAAGTTTTTACGAGCAAGGAATTTTATTGATAGTTGATGATTGTCATGGAGTAGGTTGTTACGGTATTAATGGTAAAGGTGTTGAAGAAGTCACAGGTGGGACTGCTGATTTATTAATAGGAACTTTTGGTAAAGCATTTGGAGTAGATGGTGGTTACGTCGTTGGTGATAAAATACTAATAGATTATCTTAGAGAAAGCGTAGCTACATATATTTATTCTAACCCTGTAAGCCCTGGCGTAGCTGGTGCTTCTTTAGAATCTGTTAAGTTACTAAAATCAAAAGAAGGTAAAGGTTTATTAAAAAAATTAAGGGATAATATTACTTATTTTAAACAACAAGTTGGTAAAACAAAATTATCTTTTGTAATAGATTCTGATCACCCAATACAACCATTATTAATAGGTGATCCTATAAAAACAAAAAAGCTAGTTGATTACCTTTTCAAAAACAAATTATTAGTTACTAACATATCTTATCCAATAGTTCCAAAGGGCAAAGATGAGATAAGAATACAATTAAGCGCTTCTCATTCAAAAAAGGATATTGATGATTTAATTAAAAAACTAATTTCTTTTTAAGCTCTTCATATTTACTCTTTATCTCTTCTAATTTAACAATCATTTCTTGTTCAGATACTTTTCTAAAACCTTCTTTTGTTTTACAATAAAATTCTTTATCTAATTTAAAATCTAAGTGTTGGAAAGAATTCCTTATCTTATGATCAACTCCTTCTAAGTAAGGGTGATTAATTTTTTTAAAAACCTGGCCTGCCGATTTACAATCTTCTAATTCTAAAGAGTTATACAATAAAAAACCAATTAACTCAACATAAACAGAATAAGTAAGCAATCGTTTAATACTTTTTAATTCAGTATTATTTTCTCTTTCATAATCTTGTTCTATTAAAAAAACAAAACCTTCCTTCTCATCCAATAATTTAATATTATCTTTAAAACTCGTTTTGTATTGTTTCAAAAAATCATTAACTCCCATATAAAACAATAATACTTTGATTCTTATAAAACTTATTTTTCTAAAAACGCCTTAATTGCATTCTCGTGCCAAAAGCAAATATCTAAATTTATAATTTTTTCTTCTTCATTATTTTTTGTTTAGATA
>SKFY01000069.1 GCA_007117755.1 Candidatus Woesearchaeota archaeon
CTTAACCTTGCTTCTATTGGGTAAAGGTCTCTTTTAGAACCATCCGCTTCTGTTATTTCTGGTTTTGTAACAGTTATGTTTTCAAGTCTTATCTTGAATTCTTCAACATTTGTTGGTATAATCGTTGGCTCCACTTCTTCGTTTTCCTTGACTATTTCTTTCAACTCGTGTTCTATGAATCTGTTAAAAGAATCCAGGTCTGCTTTTACTAAAGAATTTTCTTCGAAGTATTTCGATAATAATATTTTTGATTTGTCTTTATTCACTTACAACACCCCTGTAAAATATTGATTTACCTGCTGTAGAACTATTTCTTATTATTCTTACTACATCATTTTCTTTAACGTCTAAGTGCTTTATTGCAGGATCAGTAATTAGTATTTTTGGTAAGTCTTTAATGGTTATGTTGTGGTATTCGAATAATTCTTGTTTTTCTTCTTCTGTTATTTTTTGGTGTTCTGGAACTAGCATGTGCTCCAGTTTAGCTTTTTTAGAACTTGATTTTTCTTTTTTTTCTGCCATTAGTGATTTTCCCCTCGTGATTTTTTATGGGCCGGACGAGATTCGAACTCGCGACACCTTGGTTAAAAGCCAAGTGCTCTGCCAGGCTGAGCTACCGGCCCGCGTTGGGCATTCTCAGCCCTTATTTTGAACGCCCTGGCCGGGATTTGAACCCGGGTCGAAGCCTCGACAGGGCTTCATGATAGGCCACTACACCACCAAGGCATCGCTCAATAAAACGCAAATTCCAGTTATTTCTTTTTTTAGAATTTTGCGTTCTTTTATTTACTAAAATTGGTGCAGACCATTAGCCATAAGAGGGTTGGAAATGCATTTGATTTATAAACCTTACGATAATAAAAAAGAATTGATCCCTCGGGAGAGACTTTCATGAACCTTTTGGTTATTTTGAACTCCCAACCTTCCGGTTACAGCTGATTACATTTCATCCTATTCCTTTTCAGGAACCGTCTTGCAATATCTACAGCCGGACGCTCTGCCGTTGAGCTACCGAGGGTATCAGAAAAAAGAAAAAGAGTTATTATATAAAAATTACTGTTTGAACGTTGGTTCGAAGGAAGTTGTTGAACTATCCTTTCCTTTACTGTTTAAGTAACTGACTTTTGCTCTCGGTAAAGTTAGATTACCAATAATTCTTAAGGTAGATTTTAACTTATACGTTAGTATTCTTTCTTCTGTTGATTCTAACGAGTCTAAGTTCCAATGAAGCACTGTTCCTTTTCTTGTTGTTTTAACCACCTTATCAGGTTTTACCATGTTTTTTCCGTGTTTGTCTTCGTATTCAGTTATTCTTGAAAGGTAGTCTATTACTTTTACTCCATTTACAGTTGAAGAACTTCTGTTTCTAACATATAGTCTTACTTTAAACTCAGTCACTCCTTCAGAATCCTTGTTTAATAAGTAGACTTGCTTCCTTATTATTATAGGGCTTCTTATTAAGAAGTATATTATCGTTCCTGTCACCGCGATTATTATTAATATGACTAATGGTCTGTAGTCTCTGTATAAAACTAGCGTGATTTCTTCTCCAGGCGCTATACTTGGCGAGAATTGAATATTAGACCTGCCTTCTATTTCTACAATTTCATATTCTTCTGGTGTGCTCATGAATATTCTTTGGTGTAGTGGAGCTCTTATTGCTATTTCTTGTACTCTTTCATAGTTACCCTTGTTTTTTAGTGTTATTTGTTTTTTGGTTTTAAACCAACTAGTTTCTGATTCAAATATTGGTTCGATATTAGAGTATCTTATTATTTCAACAGGAGTATTTGTGGAGCTTATTATAGAATTAGTTAAGTTATAAAATAATTCTGCTCTTATTTCATAAACACCTGGTCTTTGCATATCGTCTATTTCAAATCTGAATTCTCTAGTTACTGTTTCTAGTGGAGGTATACGTAGAGGAATTTCTTGATGAAACATTTCGCTTGCAATCGTTAAATTTAATCCGGTTAAGTCTCTTCTGTTTCTATTCCTCATTTCCACTTCTACAACTAGTTCATCCCTAGGATCTTGTCTTGTATTTACATCTATGGATGTTTGAACGTTAGGTAAGTAACCTATAATGTCTCCTTCTCCTAATAAGCTTACTGCTAAATTAAATTCTAAAGAATTATCTCTACTATCTCTAACCCTATAGCTTAGTAAATGCGTTCCCGTACTTACTGTCGATCTTGGTCTTAAGGATAACAAAAACGATCTTGATTCATCTGGAGGTACTGATACGCTGTTAGGAGTTATTATCCACCCTGTAGCATCTGCCGGGCTTAATGAGTTTGTGAATGTTTTTGAAGTTTCGGCATAGTTTGTTATCGTAACATTAAATTGTGCTGATTCTCCTTGTTGTATTCTTGGATATATAGAGTCTATTTCCACAAAGAAATCATTTGCTTCAACTGATGCTGGTAAAAATAGTAGTATTGCTAATACAATTGTTAATCTAGTTATTAATTTCATTACTATACCTCCCTATCACTATACAAGAGTTATTTTGTTTAAATATTTTTCTATTACTCCGGCTCTGTCCTAAATCGTAAATTTTAAAATCCCTTAGAACCCTGTATTAGGGTTCAGAGGGAGGGAGAATCAGTCGAGGTGATTCCCCCATTGGAGAAAGAAGAAAAACTAGTAAATAAAGTTAAGCATTTGCTAAAGAAAGCAAAACTACCGAGGTATCTTAACAAGTTCGGTCCTAAAAAGTATGCTTTTTATGAGCATGCTTTTTTCTTGCTTATAAAAACCAAGTTTCAGCTTAGCTTTAGAAGGTGTTCTAAAGCTTTAGTCATGCTTGGTTTTAAAGCTCCTAGTAAAAGTACTTTAGCCTATCAAAGCAAGAAGATACCTTTAAGTGTTTGGAAAAAGATTCTTTTTTTAACAAATGAAGACTTTGTTAAACTGGGTGCTATAGATAGTACAGGTTTTAGTGGCAATAATCCGAGTTGGCATTATGTTAAGAGGATAAACACTGAGAAGCCTATAAAAAGGTATTTTAAAGTTAGTGCCTTGGTTGATGTGAAAAACAGGAAGTTTTTAAGCATAAAAGTTAGGAAAACTCCTAGGCATGATGTTTTAGATGTTAAATATCTTATGAAGAACTCTTTTGTAAAACCAAAAGTAGTACTCTTGGACAAAGGTTATGATAGTGAAAAACTTCACAAGTACTTCTCAACCCAAAAAATCTTTAGTATAGCTCCTGTAAAAAAGAATATGGTTCGAGGATTCTATAGGAAAAATCTCAAAAGAGATTTTCCTCAGAAACTATACAATCAAAGAAGTTTAGTCGAGAGTTTGTTTGGAGCAATAAAAAGAAAGTATGGAGGTAGCGTGAGCTCTAAAAAATATCGTTCAGCAGTTACAGAAGTGTATTGCAAAGCAATACTTCATAACATTTTTTATTTTGTCCTAAAACAATTTAGGACAGAGCCTCTAAAACCAAAAGGTTTTTAATAAAGATAAAACAAACTCTATAATAAAATGAAAAAAGCAGAGATAAGAGAATATATCGAAGATAAGAAATACATTCATACAAGAATGATATTCGAAATAGTTGGAAATCCAAAAGAACACGTTGAAAAAACACTAACTCTTATTATAGAACAACTAGAAAAAGATAAAGACTTGAAAATAGTAGACAAAGAAACAGAACCAGCAGAAGAACTAGAAGAAAAAGGTCTTTTTAGCGCTTTTTGCGAAGCAGAATTATTAGTAAAAGATGTTTATAAACTAAGTTGGTTAATATTTAATTTAACACCAGCAAGCATAGAAATACTAGAACCATCAAAACTTAACTTAACACAAAAACAAACAAACGAATTCTTCATGGACTTACTAGGGAAATTACACGAGAATAACCAAAGACAAGTAGAAGTAAGTTCTAAAAATATTGGCTTGCAAAAGAGCTTGAATAGAATGATAAGAAATGCGGTTCTATTAACAACAGATAAAGAAACACTAAAGTCTGC
>SKFY01000060.1 GCA_007117755.1 Candidatus Woesearchaeota archaeon
ACAGTCCTAGAATATGCTGAAGAACCTGTTAAAGAAGATACAGTTGAGGAGTCTATTACAGAAGAAAAACCTCAAGAGTACGAAGAAAATATTGAATATGACTTTAAAGAGGTAAATATAGAGGAAGACGAATTAAACTTAGAAGAGGATATTGCTGAAGAGCCCAAAGAGAAAGAAACTGAAGTGAAAGAAGAGGTTAAAGAAGATACTACTGAGGAAATAGATGGTTTTAGAGAATTAGATTTAGAAGAAGTAGAAGAGCCTGAAGAGTTTAAAGAAGAACTTGAGGTGTTTAAAGAAGAAAAAGAGGAAGTTGAGGAGCCTAGTGATTTTCCAGAACAAAAGCAAGAAATACAATTAGAAACTTACGAAGATAAAAAAAGCGAAGCAGACTATTTAGAGAAAGAATATGAAAAACACCAAGAATTAGGTAAAGAATACATAAAAGACTATGACGAACTTAAATTTGAAGAACAATACTCTGTTGAAGAAGACGATCAGGAAGATCCTATAGCATCCTTAGAAAAAGAAAATCAAGAGGAACTAGAATTCGTGGATGCGAAAGAAGAAGCAGAATTCATAACAGAAATGAGCACAAAGCATGAAGATGACATATTCGGAAGTACAGAAGAAGACGAATCTTTATTTTCTTCAATAAAAGAGGATGAAAAAAGCTATGCGGATGAATTACTCTCTTTAGAAGCAGATGTGGATGAAAAAATAACTGAAATGTACGTTGACAGCTTTGGTTTCGAACCAGTAAATATAGAAAACGCTATCTTAGACTTAGACATGAAACATGGTTTGGAATACTCAGATGATTTATTAAGTTTAAAAAGACTTAGAGAAAAAATAGACTCTGGAGATTCTATAACTGAAGAGGTGGAAAGCGTTCTGGCTAGAGCTAGAGAGTTTTTAAAATAAAAAAATGGGCATGCTAGATTTTTTGAAAAGAAGTTCTGAACCAAAGATATTATCTATTCAAAAAAAGGATATGGCTTTTTCAAAACAATTTTTTGATATTATTTTACAAGTAGGAAATAATTTAAGTTCTTTGAAAAAAGCATTGGACGAGAATAAAGTATCTAGTAAATACGCAAGGCTTGCAGAATTAGAAAATAACTTTCTGAGATTAAAGTCTAAAGTCGAAACATTAGAATATGATTTAGACGCTATAATGACAATAGAATCGAGAAATAGAACTAATGTCTTACTTAATGATCAAGAGCTTTTAACTGATAAAAAACAAGCATTAAATGAAATGAATCTACTATTGGACGAGTTATTAGAGTTATTAAACCAAAAACCCTCGGTAAATGACTTAAGAGAAGAAGGTTTTAGCTATATTAATGTAAGAGTAAATAGTATAATAGAAAATATTAGAAGAATAGTCCAAGACGACAAACAATTATATGAAATATACTCTAGTCTTCAAAACTTATAAGTAATAATTCTCGAGTTAAGCTCTTATGTACATAAATAAACTCTCTTTCAAGAATAACAGCATTTTTTGGTAATTCTAATTCGGTACCTTTAGGCATTGTTAACACTAACTTTTTTGGAGAGTTCTTTTCAATTACTTTTTTAATTAACACTTTTATAGGTGTTTTATTACTAGTGCTTCGACCATAAGGAGGATCTGTTACTATGTACTCACCCTTTATGCTTGTTTTTAAAGCATCTTCGTTCTCGAAATTGCTTTTTATATTATAAAAATCTAAATTTTCTAGTGCTTTATCGGCAGTTTTCTTATCTATTTCTGTTCCTTTTGTTTTTAAACCCATTAAACCAGCTTCTATTAATATACCTCCTGTTCCTGCAAAAGGATCATAAATCTCATCTTTTGGATTGAGAAGATTAATCATAAGCCTCGCAAGTTTTGGGTTAATACCTGCTTTTTGCCCTGCGGGTCGTTTATCTGCTCTTCTACTAATTAGCTTTTCACGTTCATAAACCTTTATGGCTTGTAATTCTTTAGTTATTCCAACTATTGTTTTTGGATGGCTAAGATCTACTTTGCTTTCCGGATGTTCTTTTTTTAGCTTTTTTGCTGTTGCTTCTATATCTTTAGTTGTAACGTTTTTTGTTATTTTTTCAATTTTATAAGTTTCCAGATTCGTTATATTTTTTATTTCATATGCTTTTTTTGTAAATGCCAATCTTTGAATTTTTTTTGTTTTGTTTGTTTCTAGAATTATGATGTTTTTTTCTTGTTTGATTATTTTTGGTTTTAGCAAATGTTTTATTTCAAGTTCTGCCAATTTTGAATTTTCAACTAAAAAAATTCCTTTCATTTTTTTGTAAAAAAATGTTTTTCCTTTTAAATTATGCTAAAAAAATGATGTTTCAAAATTGAAACATTGTTTCAAAAAAGAAACATTTATATATTTCTAGTCGAAAAACTAGTGGTATGGATAAGAAAAAAGTCGTAGAATCGCTATTTGATAAAAAAGTGATTAAAATTTTAAGGCTTTTCATAAATAATCCTGGCAATAAATATTATTTAAGAGAAATAGCGAGAATATCTAAAGTTTCTCCGGCTTCTACATATAGAATACTGACTAGTATGAAAGATCTGGATTTATTAATAGAACATAAAGATAAACATTTGAAAACTTACTCTTTAAATGTTGAAAATTCAGGAATGTTTTCTAGCTTATTAGAGGATAAATTCTCAGCTATGGAAGAATTTGTAAAGAAGGTTTCGGCTATGGAAGAAGTATATTCTATAGTTAAACACGGAGAGGATGAAAAGGATAAAGCAAATGTTCTATTATTAGGGGAAAACATAGATCAAGAAGCTATAAGGGAAGTAACGTTCGATATCAAGTCAAAATACGGCTTTAATATAATATTCTTGGTGCTTATGCCTGAACAATATGAACAAATGGAATCTATGGGTTTATATCCTGGTAAGAAACAAACCCTCTATGAGAAATAGATACTGTAAAGTATATTCTATATAATACTATTTTTAAAAACCACAATATTTAAATATAAAACTATCAAAAGTGTATATTAAAGGGTTTAAGACTTTGAGCTCACGCCAAAGCTCAATCGGAACAGATAACAAATCTGGCGCAAAACTGAAGTGTTTAGCGTTAGCTATATCTCTTCACACTAACCCATTATAAAAACAAATCGGAGGGGGAAATAAATAAAATGGAAGAAGAAAAAATTAATGTAGGACAAGCCAACATCAAAGTCGTGGGAGTAGGCGGCGGTGGAGGAAACGCAACAAACTGGCTATATATGAAAGGCATTCAAGGAGCTGAGATTATAGCATGTAATACTGATCAACAACATCTTGACTTAATAGAAGCAGACAAGAAATTCTTAATCGGTCAAGACTTAACTAGAGGGTTAGGTTGTGGTGGATTTGCAGAAAAAGGAGCTGAAGCAGCTCAAGAATCTCTATCAAGTATCAAAGAATCCATAAAAGGAGCAGACATGGTATTTGTATGTGCAGGAATGGGTGGAGGAACTGGAACTGGAGCAGCACCTGTAGTGGCACAAGTAGCAAAAGATAATGGAGCAATCGTAATCGGAACTGTAACTATGCCTTTCAAAATAGAAAGAGCAAGAGTAGACAAAGCAGAATATGGTCTACAAGAACTAAGAAAAACAGCAGACACTGTTATTGTAATTGATAACAATAAATTGGTTCAAATAGCAGGAAACTTACCTGTACAACAAGCATTTGCAGTAGCAAACGAGTTAATTGCAACTATGATCAAAGGAATTGTAGAAACAATTGCAGTACCAAGCTTGGTAAACTTAGATTATGCAGACGTAAGAACAATAATGACAAACGGAGACGTAGCAGTAGTAGGAGTAGGAGCTTCAGATACAAATAATAGGGTAGAAGAAGCAGTAAAAGGAGCATTAAGCAACCCTCTACTAGATATAAGTTACGAAGGAGCAAGCGGAG
>SKFY01000052.1 GCA_007117755.1 Candidatus Woesearchaeota archaeon
GTATTATATCAAACTGTCCATCAGTACCAGTTCCACGCTGAGCAGAGTATTCTATACACGCAAAATCAGGAGGTAAATTACACCTCTCAGGAACCAAGAAATCAGGATTCATAATCCCGAAAGAACTTAAAGCACCGATCATAATCAATATCATTAATATAGCCCAACCATAAGTAGTTAAAAACTCTATAGCCGCTTGACCTCTTTTTTCAAACAATTTCTACACCTCAAAAAATTTATATAGTATTATAATATCCAAATTCTCATAAGAAATATATAAAGGTTTCGATAATGGATAATGTTAAAAACAACGATATAAAAGGCGTTATAGGTCAAAAAAAAGTAAAGAAACAAATAAAATCAGCGATACTCACCAAGAGACATATCATATTAGTAGGTCAGCCAGGAATAGGTAAAACTACCTTGGTTAAAGCATTATCAGATATTTTGCCTTCTGAAAATAATAAGAAACCACCTTTTGTAAGGGTTCAAGGAAGTCCTGATTTAACTTCTGAAGATTTGTTAGGAGATATAGATCCTTTAAAAGCTATAGAGAAAGGACCTTTGAGTTTAGAAGCATTCACCCCAGGGAAGATTTTTAAAGCTGACGGAGGAATATTATTTTTTGATGAAGTTAATAGGTGTAGTGAGAAGCTTCAAAACGCTTTGTTACAAGCCCTTGAAGAAAAAAAAGTTACCATAGGAAGTTATGATGTTGATTTGAACGCGGAATTCATATTTATAGGAACTATGAATCCTGAAGAGGCCAGTACCGAGCCTTTAAGCGATGTTTTTTTAGACAGGTTTGATTTTATATATATGGAAGCGCCAGAAACACAAGATTTTGAAGAAAAAATTGTGAAGCTTAAAGGAAAGAAAATAATTAATTACCCAGATCATTTATTTAAAAAGACGATTAAGTTCATAAGGAATTTGCGTAAAGACGAAGATTTAGAAAAACACCCTAGTGTAAGAGCAAGCATAGGCATTTATGAAAGAGCACAAAGTAATGCTTACTTAGAAAACAGGAAAGAAGTTACTGCTAAAGACATAAAAGATTCTCTTATATCCGTTCTTAGTCATAGGATAAGACTTAAACCTTCTTTAAAATACAAAAAAACTACGAAGAATTATTTAAAAGAAAATTTTGAGGAATATTTTAAAGAGGAGTTAACCAGCAGCGGTGATGATCCCTAACACGGGTTATTCTGAATCAGAAGTTGAAGATAAAAAAATTAGTAAAAAAGCTTCTGAAGACATAGAGGAATTAAAAGGTAAGCTTTCTAAGGATAATAGGGATGATAAATTAATGCACACTGTTTTAGATGCAGAAAAAAATAATATAGATGATGCTAAGAAATTAACCACTGCTATAAATAATAATATTTCTAGTTTCACACCTGATTTTAGTTTTGAAAAAATGGTCAAGGATTATAAGAACGCTAAAGAATTATATGGAGAAACACTTATTAGAGAAATGACTGGTTACGACCCTGGATTCGTAGGTAAAAATGTTAAAGTTCCTGAGTTTCAAAGAGAACTTAAAAGGAGGATAGAGCAAAGTATAGAAAGAATGAAAAAAGATAAGTTGTTAGATAAAGAAGGTTTCTTCACAGATGAAACTCAAGAATACGCAACTTTAGCTTTGTTCGATGAAGAATTGGATAAGTTGAAAAGTGAAGGTTTGCAAGGTCACGTGGAGAATAAAAAAAGAGATGTTAGTGGAGCAATTAATGATTATAGGAAGTATAAAAGGAGTGATAGGTATAAAGATTTGAGTTTTAAAAAAACTATACATAAAGCTATAAGAAGAGGTTCTAAAGACATACAAGAAGAGCATTACGTAAGTAAAGAAAGAAGTGCGAAAGGTAAAATAGATATTTTTTACTGTGTAGACGCCAGTGGTAGTATGAAAGGAGATAAGATAAAAACTGCTAAAAAGGCAGGTCTGGCATTAGCACATAAAGCTACGAGTAGAAAAGATAAGACAGGAGTTATAGTTTTTAGTTCTAAAATTGAACAAAAACAACCTTTAACGCATAATTTTAGTGAAATAGTTAAAGTTTTTAGCAAGATCAAAACTAGTGGAGAAACAGATATATCACTGTGTTTAGATACAGCTCTAGATATGTTCCCAAATAATAAGAATTCTAAAAAATTAGTGTTGATAACCGACGGTGTTCAAACACTTGGAAAAAATCCTGAGGAAGAAGTTATGAAGAGCATAAGTGTTCTAACAGATAAAAAAGTAGAATTGACTATTATAGGTATTAATCTTGAGAAAGAAGGAGAGGATTTGGCCAAGAACATGATAAATATGAATAAAGGAAAACTGTATATAGTGAAAGATTTAGAGGCTGTAGACGGTATCATCCTTGAAGATTATTATAGTTCGAAGAGTGCTTAAATTGATTAATAAGGGGAAAAATATATAAATGACTAATCAAAATATAGAGTAAATACATAAAATGAGGTGTAAAATTTAATGTCAAAATTCAATTTCTCAAAAAAAGGAGCTTTAGATTTGGGTATAACCACAGTAGTTGTACTAGTAATAGCAATGGTAGTGATAGGAGCAGGAATAAGCTTTATAAGAACATTCTTCGACCTAGGAACAGAAAGCTTAACAGGAGCATTCCCTACGGACGATACATGGGGTAACTTAGCGGATAGGAACACTCCTTTAGTACTGGCAAGGACTGTTGTTGATATAGGCCAGGCTGAAGGATCTACGACGGACATAGAAGTACGTTTTTACAATACTCATTCAGGCAATGTTGATGTTACTTTGAATGAAACTTTGACTTGTACAGGAGATGGTAATTTGAGTTTAACGGCTTTAAGAGCTACTAGTATACCTCCAAGTTCTATGACATCCATACCTGCAATACTTCACAACTCAGGCTCTTCAAGTGATGGTTTAGGTCAAGGAACACACATCTGTGAATTAGTAGCGCACATAGGAGATGAAAGGGTTTTAACTTTACAAGCAAGAGTAAATGTATTAAATTAAAATTTTAAGGAGAGGAATAAGATAAAAAATGGTAAAAATCACGAAAAAAGCGGCTCTGAATCTAGGAATAAGTACAGTGGTAGTTTTAGTAATTGCTATGGTGGTGATAGGAGCGGGAATAAGCTTCATAAGAACATTCTTCGACCTAGGAACAGAAAGTTTAGAAGGTGCATTCCTCACGGATCAATCTTGGGGTAATTTAGCAGACAGAAATAATCCTTTAGTACTGGCAAGAACTACTATAGACATAGGTCAACGTTCTGGAGATACAGCGGATGTGGAGGTGCGTTTTTATAATAGGAATTCGTACGCTGTCGATGTTACTTTGAATGAAACTTTAACATGTACAGGCTCAACAAGTGACACGCGTCTTATTTTAAACCTTACAACTTTGGATGCGACGAATATTCAGCCTAGTAGTATGACTTCCATACCTAGTATTGTAAGAAATCCAGGACCTCATACAACTTCAGACGATATGGACGCTCCTAATTACGCGGGTTTAGGTCAAGGAACACATATATGTGAATTAATAGCACACGTAAAACAAACAGGCCATCATGACAACATGGTAAATATGAGTTTACAGGCAAGAGTGAACGTAGCAAGCTAAAAACAAAAAAAGAATAAAAAAAAGGTGATTAAGCAAACATGATAAGCAAAAAAAACATTAAGATGAATTTATCTAGAGACGAAGAATTCCAAATACTAAAAATAATACTAGATAAGTTTTTATGGCTAGGAACAGCAGGCATGGGAGTAGGAATATACATGATACTTAACCCAACACACAATCTAAACGTTGGATTAACAATACTATTAACAGGAGCCATAATAATGTTCTTATTCACAGCAACTATTATGAAAAACCTACATTTCCAAAGAAAAAAATAATAATTAATAGTTATTTAA
>SKFY01000001.1 GCA_007117755.1 Candidatus Woesearchaeota archaeon
ATTTTTCAGATGAGAAGATAGCACTATTATTCCTTTGCAATAGTTTAAACTTTGTTTGAAATTTTTACTGTTTAAAACTTCTTGTAAGCTGGCTTTTTCATTATTGAACCAATAAGGTATGAAGGGTGGATGGTGAAATACTCCTAGCCAAGACTGGTTATAAATTTTATTATCTCTTACAAAAAAATCTAAGTAACCGTCAAATAATGTTCCTTGTTCATGGTTTAATTTTGCTAAGCCTTTTATAACATAATGCCAACCAGATCTATGATGCATAAAGATTGTTTGTTCAGGTAATTTTATTTTGCCTTTATTTTGATTTTTAGGTTTAAAAATAATTCTTTCATAGGGATGGAATGTTTTGTAAATTTCAAAATTTTTTTGATCAATTTTGTTTAATATATCTTTACTGTTTTCCAATGAAAAATTTTCAGCGGTAAAAATTTTTTGGGAGGGAATAGTTCGGGATTTTGAAGTGTAGACTAAATCAATTTTGAAAAGTTTATAGGATAGCTTTCTAAAATCAAGACTTTTTTTAAATTTAGATTTTATAAAATTTGATAAATTTAGATTTTTTTTAGCAGGTATAAAATAATCGGAGTATAAATTTATAATGTTTGTATTTACTGGTATTTTTATTATGTTAAATCCTGGTTTAATATTTTTTAAGATTGTGCTGTTATTCTGGGATATTTTTATTTTTGACCAAGAAGGAGAAAAAAATTTTATTTTTAATAAAATGATGTTCCTGTCATTTATAAAAAGAGTTGTTTTATCTGACATCCATCTAAATTGGCCAAAAATAGATTTTTCTAGATTGAATAAACCTGAAAAAATTACGTTTCCGAAATCTTCAAAAGAAATTTTTTCTGAGTTTGAAGTGGAAGAAACACACATGAGATTATAATCTTATTAGAATATATAAACTTTTCTTTAAGCTGAATTTGATAGATAAAAATTTATACCTTCTTCTACTGACTTGAATTTTTTTAATCTTCCTTTGTGTAGCACAAGAACTTCGTCACAAAATTCTTTTACTAAATACAAATTATGTGTTGCTAATAAAACCGTGCCCCTTTTTTTCTTAAAGTCTTTAAAGTATTTTAAAGATTTTTTTTCAAAAGACTGATCACCTATTGCAAAAACTTCATCTATAAGCATAATATCTGCTTTTTTCAATCTTAAAACGCTGAAAGCCAAACGTCCTTTCATCCCCGAGCTAAATTTTTTAAGAGGGGTTCTTTCATATCCTTCCAAGTCAGCAAAGCTGATTATACTACTAATTTGTTTTTTTATAAAACTCCTTTTCAAACCTATTAATACTCCGTAAGTGTATATGTTATCCAAGGCTGATAATTCATCATTAAAACCTACGCCTAATTCTATTAGTGTTTTAACTTCTCCATTAATATGTATTTCTCCAGAATTAATAGGTGATAAGCCTGCTAAGTTTTTTAAGAGTGTTGACTTGCCACTTCCGTTTTTCCCTATTAAAGCGACGAATTTATTTTTTTCTATTTCGAAATTAATATTTTTTAAAACAGGGATTTTTTTAGCAAGTTTTTTTCTTTTTATTAAGGTGTGTAAATATTCAAATAGAGTGTTATAATTTTTTAGTTTGAATTCTTTATTCAGTTCTTTAACTTTTATTGCTTTCATAATTCATCTACCAAGTCATTTTTTAATTTTT
Organism: Candidatus Woesearchaeota archaeon; assembly: GCA_007117755.1. Taxonomy (GTDB): domain Archaea; phylum Nanobdellota; class Nanobdellia; order Woesearchaeales; family 21-14-0-10-32-9; genus SKIS01. The sequence goes on from SKFY01000001.1 coordinate 1,691, forward strand.
TAAATATTAATAATCCTACTAATAAAAAGGATGCTGAAATAAGGAAAGTGATTGATTCAAAAAGGACTCCTTGTAAACTTCCTTCAAAGATGGACGTCCTTATTGATTCTAAAACCCTCGTTACTGGATTGAGCAAGTAATAACTTCTGTACTCTTCAGGTATTATAGTTACTTCGTAAAATATTGGTGTTAAGAAAAAACCTAATTGTAATGCTAATTCTGTTATGTATTCTAAGTCTTTAAAATAAATAAAAAGTGTTGAGAGAATTAAGCCTAAGCCATATATTAATATGACTAGACTAATCAAAGGTATGAATATTTTAAGTGATAAAAAAATTTGTGTGTTTAAAAAACTCATTACTATTATAGATATTAAAAGCAGTATTAAGTAATTGAATATCTCAACTAACAAAGCAGATTGTAATAATAATTGCTTTTCAAACTTTATTTTTTTTATGAAATCTTTATTTGCGTTAAAAGAGTTTAAAAGCCTGGTTATGCTTGTTGAAAAGAAAGTCCAAGTTATAACGCCTAATATTAAATAAGCTAGAAAATTCTCTATATCTGTTGATAAAAAAGAAAAAACGAGTAACAAAGTAAGTATGAGTGCTAAAGGTTTTAAAAAACTCCAAAAAACGCCAAGTATTGTTTGATTATATCTGAGCTTAAAATCTAATAAAGCTAATTGTAATAACTTTTGGTTATACATTTACTACCTCGTAAAATCTTTCTTTTTTATTTAGTAGGAAATCACAGTTTATATTTATTTTTGATATTACCACGAAATCCTTTGTTCCCAGAATATTTCTTTTCTCTTCACAATCAGAGTTGAAAAAAGTAGTTACTAATTCTAAATCTCCCCCTCCCATGTTTGACTCTAATACGTATAAAGTTTGAGTATTAGCTACGGGGTAACTGGCTATTGCCCTGTAAGGATCTGTCATTATAAGATATCCTTCATAGTTTTCTTTAGCGTACTCGAATGCTTGGTAATCTTCTTTTTCTACGTACATTATTAAATGAAATCTTTCGTCTGAAACGTCGTGGTAAGAAGGGAGAATTATTAAAAAAGTTAGTATGATTGCTGTTGTGAAAAGCAAGTTTGTTTTCTTATTAATTTTTTTAATTAAAAAACTTAATCCGTAACCACTCATTATAGAAAACATTATTATTAGTAATAAGAAAGCTCTTTGATAAGGTATTATTACGGAGAAGTTGAATAAAAAATAAAATATTTGTAAAAATAAAGGAAGTGTTGTTAATGAAAGCATTAATTTTTTTTCTCTGAAGAAATAATAACCTGTTATTGCTAAAGCGAAAGGTATTATTCCTAAAAATAAAGGAAGTGAATAAAAAGTTTCGAATATGCCTGTCCATTCAGGGCTGAAATAAAACATGTTTATTATTTTAACTAGGTTAAACCTGAAATAAAGTAAAGCTATTAAAAAACTAGCCAGTATTAAGTAAATCAAATCTTTTTTTATTTTCTTAGTCAATAAAGCATGGATTAATAGCGTCGCTACTAAGAAAGTCGTCGTTACAGGATGTACTAAGGCTAAAGCTAAAAAAACCAAGTAATAAGCTTTATTATTTTGGTTTATGTATAAGTCTAAAAAAAGAAATAGTAATATTAAAGAAAAAGTAAAAGGTAAATAAAACCATAACCCTGTTAAATTAATATTATTCTCTATTATTGAAATAAAAACTAGTGGAAGAAGAGCTGATTGTTCATCTCCAAAATAATTTCTTAAAAATATGAAGAGTGTTAATAAGAAAAAAGTTGAGAAAATAGGAGATAATAAATAATAATATTTGTTTAAATCAAAATTAAAAACGTGAGATAGGGCCGCGTTAAAACTGTGAAAACCTCCTTGTAAATTATTATACTGCGTGTTTTCTAAATAAGGATTGTTAAAAGCTAAAGAATTTTCTCTCTGAACATGCTTAGCACCTGCTAAGTGAATCCATTCATCTGCGTGCCAAGGAAATAAATAAGGCTCTTCAAGCTCGTTTAAAGAACCAAACAAAGGATCAACATACTCCACGGGGAAGAAGTTAATACTTAAAACTAAAAAGAAGTTCATGACTAAGATAATTAATAGTAATACTTGGTTTAGCTTCATAAAGAATTATTTATGTATTAATAATTTAATAAAAAACTTTCTAAAAAAAAAAAA
>SKFY01000086.1 GCA_007117755.1 Candidatus Woesearchaeota archaeon
GCTTCTGGTATGTTTATTGGACGCGGTTTGATTTCTTCTTGTTTCCATTTTCTTAGTTGCGCTTGCATTAGTTCGTCTGGTCTCGCGCTGATTCCTTTTATGGTTAGTTTGGCTCCAGTGCCTACATTGTGTTTTCTTTTTCCTTCTAGGCTTATCCAACTTCCAAAGCTGTAAGGTCCTGCTCTTGGTCCAACTATTCTTATGGCTCGGTTGTAGGTGTCTAGTTCTATGTAGTGGTCTTTTGGTATTTTGTTTATGTGTTCTCCTGTTTCATCCACTCTTCTTAGTAAATATCTTATTCTTTGTCCTGATTCCCATTTTTCTCGTGGGTTAACATGTTGTGATATTATTACGAATCCTATGTCTTTTAGTTCTTCGTATTTATGTATTTTCCTTGTGTCTCCTTGTTCTATGAATTGTTCTCCTGCATATATTTGGGTTCTTGGTATTTTTATGTCATATATTTTTTCTTTCATAGGCCACAGTATTTGTTCTTCGCCTATTTTTATTGTTATATTATGATCTTGCAAGTATTGTCTTGCAAAAGAATAAGAATTTGCTTTTCTAAATATTTCTTTCTTATTAATCATAATGCTTTTCATAATATTAACCTTTAACTATTCTTTTTTTAAACTAAATGTGAGTGATAAGTTTTTTTTATTTTTCTTCTGAATCTTTGTTCGGATCTTCTCCTTCTTTGCAATAATAAATTATTACTATAGTGTCTCCATCTTGTATGCTGTTTCTTTTTATTAAATCAGAGGGGATTGTTACGTGGGCGTGAGTGTAAGATTCTTTATTTTTATTTTTTATTTCTTTTATTCTTATAGGTAAAGATCTTATGTTTGAGGGGAGAACGTTTATTATCAAGAGATGAGCCACCTCTTTTGTTTGTGTGTGTTTAATGTTTTTTGTGTTGTTTCCATTTTAATTTTTGGCTTTATGTGCTTTTATTTTATTACTAATATATAAATTTTTCTATTTCTTCCTATTTTTTCCTATTTTTTCCTAAAATTTACTATTTCTTTTTCAAAAAAATCGAAACATTTAAATAATCCGCCGTCGAAATACAAAGAATAATGTAGCCACAAAAAAAACGGTGGCTAATACAACCAAAAATAAGGTCAATTGGTTGTATGGTCAATGAAAACTTAGGAATCCAGCGGTAACTGACCTTTCCGCCCAGCAGTCATATAGGCAAAGCAAACGTTAAATTTTATAATTATAATAAACTTATTCTTTAAATCTAAACAAGAACTATTTATGCAACAATAATATGAAAAATATTTTGTTAATTAAATAATAACTAATTGCAATGCCAACTAAGTATGATGTGGATTTAACACTAGGAAAAGACCCAAAAAACAATGAGGAAAAACAAAAAATGGCAAAAATGAAAACAACAACAATACTGCTTGCAGCAGTGGTGTTAATTGGCGCGTATTTCTTATTCGTGGCTGACACAACACCAAAACCAGCACCAGTAGTTCCAGGCGATGGAGTAATAGACGCTGATAGCGTAAGTTTTATTCCGCAAATGACTAGGCTGGGACGTGCAGGAACTAGTTTATCAACAGCGGCTAATAACTATTTTGTCTTAACAGACAACATAGGTGAAGTAGCAGGAAATGCAGAACTATCTGTTCCTACTGTGTATGATATGAAAGTAATGTTCGGTGAGAACAGCACTGCTTATTATACAAGAGTTGAAGACGTGGCTGTTAGAGGAGCTAACCCTACAAGGTTCCCTGTTCAATTAGCTATGGCTGCAACAAGTCTTTCTACACTTTACGCTAGAAATAGTGATGGTAGTGTTAATGGTGTTTCAAGCGCTCAAAGTATGGGTACTGATGAAACATTCGGAACAACTATAACTTTTAGATCTGGTAGTGACTTGTACTTTGGTAGTCCTTACAGCACGTGTCGAAACGTAGCAGTAATCGAATACGATAAGACATATGTTAGACAAGTTATTGGTAATAGCCCTGCGGCAGTTCCAGGATTCTTCACATATACTAACTCTTCTTATGATGGTTCGCAAGCGTTCTTCATACCAAAGAGTGAAGGTAATGAAGTATCTTTTGACTTAGAACTTGTATCATCAGCAAGCAACGCGCCTGACGGAACAAACAATCCTATAGTGCACTTGTTCGATTGTAACATTGATAAGAATGAAAGAACTTTGGAATTAATTCATGGTGTAGAAGACGAAGATCTTAACATGTTATCTCTTGCAAACCAATCAAGAATGATATACCTTGAATAAGAATAACGAACCTTTTTTTTATTTTTTTATTTTTTTTAGAGGGGTTAGCGATGGGTGGTCAAGAAGATGGTTAAGAATGTAGAGAATTATTTTAAGTTCACAGTAGTATTCTTAGTATTCTTATTGCTCGCGTTTGACAGAGACCTCGGGATGATTTATTTGTTGATGATGTTTGCTGATTGGATTTGGTATCAAACTGATAATTTTGTTTCTTTTCCTATGAAAAGATCTAATCTGAGTTCTGCTCAAGTATACTTGGAAGGTTTAGCAGCAGTGGGTGTTTTCTTACTGGTGTCTACTTTATTGATTAGTTCTTTTTCTCCTCAAAGTATTGCTCAAGGAAATGTTTTTCTTCAAGCTCAAAGCATATTCCAATTATTATCTGCTTCAGTTCCAATACTTCAAGGTTCGTTATTATTAACTTTTATAGGTTGGGCTGTCGTTATTCCTATTATTGAAACAAGTTTCTTTTTTGGTAGATTGCTTGAAGGTTTCTCTACTTATGCTGAGAACGTCGTGCGAGGTAAAATTTCTTTAAAAGATTATTCTATTCCTTTATTTATAATTATATTATTAGTTTCTGCTCTTTTCGCTTTGTTTCACATAACGGCTAAGGGGTTGGAGTCTATTCCTCTTTTAATCACATTCATATTCGCGGTGATAAGTTGTATTCTTGTTATAAGGCATCAAGAACTTAGAGGGGCAATATTCATGCACATCGTTGTGAACGCGGCGGCTGTATTAAGCTCCATGGGGGTTTTGAGATAAAAATGAGTGGTGGCTTGGGTGTGTGGATTGGGAGTGGTGTGCCTGAATCAGTAGTTAGTAATACAGGTATTTCATTAATCTTATTGTTATTGTTCGTTTTGATTGTTAAGGGATTGGCTTTGTATAAAGCTGCTCGTTTAAAGGAAAAAGTATGGTTTTGGGTATTATTAATAGTTAACACAGTGGGTATTTTGCCTTTAATTTATTTATATTTAAGAAGAAATAAGAAAGTATGAGGAATGAGATATGGTTAAACAAAGAGCACACACAAGAATAATAAATACTAAAAGAGGGCGAAGGGCCAAAGTTATTAATCCTTTTGTTCATAAAAGAAGTATTTCGCATAGGAAACCTAAGTTATTGAAGCACAAGTTCGAGCAGGTACCGGATAAGTTGCGTAAGCAAATCTTTAAGGAAGAGCTTCGTAAGATGGCTCAAGAACTTAATAAGACTAAGCGAGCTAATCTTCCAGGTGTAGGTATTTTGAAAGTTAAGAGTAAACCTGCTAGGAAAGCTAGGCAAGGAATAAATCCTTTTACTAAAGAGAAGATGATGATTAAAGCCAAACCAAGATCTAAAGTAATAAAGTTTAGACCTGGTAAAGATTTGAGAGGGGTGCTAGGAATATGAAGAAAAGAAGAAGTAAGCCGTGTCAGCATTATAGAAGTATTAAGACTAAAAAAGGTAAGGTGCGTAAGTTAATTAATAAAGGCGTTCGAAGGGTTGCTAAAAAAATTAAGCGAAGAAGTCCTGAAATGAAAGATATTGAAAAAAA
>SKFY01000045.1 GCA_007117755.1 Candidatus Woesearchaeota archaeon
TAAATTTTTAAGAAAACAAATATTTGAAGAATATAAAACTTTGAGGTTTTACGGGGATACTCTTAGTGTTAATAAAAAGTTAGTAAAGCACGCTTTGAATAAAAAAATTATTAGTATTGATGAATTAATTAATTTAAAAAGCGAGTGTGTTAAAGGATATTTAGGTGTTAGTGTTAGAAATGTTAGGGAGAATAAGATTTTTCCTAAGACAATTGTTAAGTTAGAGAAAGGTTTGAAACAAGGATATTTTTCTAAAAAGCTTGTTGATGAATCTTTAAGAAAACACGATATCGGATATGTTGATAATAATACTTCAAAAATTGTTTGGTATAAACAATAATTATTTTTTTCTTATTTCGAAGTCCACAATAACCGGTAAGTGATCAGAATATCTTATATCTGCTATTTGGTATTTTTTAATTTTTATTTGAGGACTTACTAGTATATTGTCTAGTCTGTATTTAGGTTTCCAACTCGGCCCTGTATACATTATTTGGTGATCAGCACAGTCTTCCTGGTAAGCATCAACTAGTTGTGTGTTGTCTAATAAATAGTTTAGTTCTTCAGAATTGAATGTGTTGAAATCCCCTACTAATAAAACAGGGTTTTTATAAGTTTTAACTAGCTTTCCTAATTCTTTTATTTGATACTCCCTTGTTTTTTTGAAAAGACTGAGATGTGTTAATAACAGAGTTACTCTTTCAGGTATTTTTATAGTGGCTTCAATTACTAATCTTTTGAATCCTTTAGTTAAGTAATGTTTTTTTATTTTCTCTATTTCATACTTGGTCAATATAGCGTTTTCTTGATTTTGAAGTATAGGTATTTTTAATATGTTTTTGTAAAAACCCTGAGTTAAGTATTTTAATCCATGAGCCATGTATGTAAAGCCTAATATTTTTGAAAAGTATTCTATCTGGTTTTTGTATTCATATCTTGAACTCCCATTATCTATTTCTACTAATGCTAATATATCGGGTTTTAATTTTTTTAAGGAATTCGCTATTTTTTCATCTAAACCCTTCCTAACCCTTAAGAAATGATATAAGTCGAGGTACTGCCAGTTACTCTTAGTTGTACCTCCAAGGTATTCTATGTTATAAAGTATAAGTCTCACCAATTTAAGTATTAATAATAAAGAAAAAAAGAATATAAAAATCCTTTGCTTTTTTTAATGCTTAGTCTAAGTAAAGTTTTATCTTAGCTGGTTCGTATTTCCAGTCACTAGGTAACTTACCAGTTTTTTTGTAGTACTTAGCCAATCTTCTTATTTTACTCTCTGTTAATTGTAATCCTCTGTTAGCAGTAGTGTCTTTATGATTTTCTTCTAAGTGATCTTTTACCATTACCGCTTTTTTGATTAAGTAAAGTAAATCCTCAGGTAATTCACCTAATTGTTTCTTTTCTTTTAATATTTGAGTTACTGTTTTACCAAGCATGGTTTTTACATCAGGAATACCATATTCATCTCTCATTATCATACCTATCTGGCTTGGTTTTTTTCCTTCCTTAGCATATTTTTCTATTAATTTCTCTACTTCTTTAGGTTTTAGCTTTACCCACGAAGGAATATTTTTTTCTATAGGTTTTTTACTTCCGCTTTTCCCTTTTGCTCTACTGTGCATTCTTGCCATTTTTTTTCATCACCATTTACCGGCTTGAACAAGCCCTTCCTCGTCACAAAAAAAATTTTTTGTGTATTAAAAAATTCAAATAAGTGACTCCTTATTGGACCGATTCAACCCTCTTATATTTTCTAATAGGTTATTCTGGTTGTTTTTAAAAACTTTATGATTCTTATTGTCCTAAACAAAACTACCGGAAAGCCTTCTTTTTTTTTATTCTAATTCTTCTAAAGGCTCTGATTTTTTAACCATTTCATCTATTTTATCTTTGAATTCTTGCTCTGTTATTACACCTTTATCTATTAACAATTCTAAAAGTACTGTTAAAGTGTGTTGGTTACTATAAGCAACATCTTCCAGTGCTAGTGTTTCAAAATCTTTATCTTGCATATCATATCACCTTTTTAGCGTACTAGTTTTTCCAACTTTTGATGTATTAGTATCATAGCGTACGTGTCTAATTCGCAATATTTGAGAAGTTCTTCTCTTATTTTATTATTTTGCTTTTTTATTTTATAAGTCATTTCATAGAATGCTCTGCTGGCTTGTTCTCCATCGCTTATGTTTAATTCTTCATAGTTAAGGTTTGAAAATTGAGGAAGTATGGCTTTTAAGCTGTAACTTCCTTTTTGTTTTTGATTATAATAATTGAAGTTTTTGAATGGTTCTGCTAAGTCTATAAATCTAGTGATTAGCGAATCTAAGAAATCTTTATGTTCTGGAAAGTCTCTAGCCAAGTCTTTTAATATCTTTTTTTCAAAACTCATATTAAATGCGATTATCGGCCCGGGTTCTATATCTTTTTTTAGTGCTTGTATAAAGCTAGGCCTAGGATCTTCGTAGCCTTCATATAAAAATTCTTTATGTTTGCCTTTTAAGTGTAGTGAGTACTGGAAAGGTATTTGTTGGTAAGGCCTCGTATTATTAAAAAGAGGTATTGCTGTTTGAAATGTTTCGAAGTCAAGATAATTAAGATTCCCTTTTAATTTCTCTAGGAATTTTTTAATACTTTCTTTATCTATGTACTCTTCATTATTTTTTTGTATTAATTGTTTATCGTTTAAGTAAAAATCAGGAGCGTCACTCATTTTTATTATGCCTTGATTGTAAAGTTCTAAGGCTTTGTTTTTGTGAATAGAAGCGAATTGAAAAATATTATTTTCGGGAAGCCCTTGTAAAAATTCTTCTATGAAAATATTGCCGTATTCACTTTTTGTTATATCATAAGGATCAAAATCTGGTTGCTCCACGTATTTTAATACCTGGAACATTCCTTTTATGTTTTCTTCAACTTCTGGTTGTAAGGCATTAACGTCTTCTGTCACATCTACTTTTTTAAACAATTTCTCAATTTCTAAATCATTTTCTCTTACGTATTCATTATTAATAATTAGCATACTTACTTTTTTTACAGAGAATCCTGCTTTATCTAACACATATTTTTGAAAAGCCACGTCTTGTAAGTGTATATTTTTTACTTTAGTACTGCTTTTAACTTCTATTAATTCTAATCCTTTATCCGATCTAAGTATATCTATCCTCGCGTACAGATTTCCTGACATTACACCAGCTTCATAAATAGTTTTTTTACCTAAAGCGTCTTTAGTAGCTTCTAAGTTATTTTTAAAAGGAAGCCTTGATAAGTCTATTCCAGGATATAATTTTTTGGCTAGTTCCTCTGCTTCTTTCCCTGTAGAAAATCTATTACGTAGTGTTTCGTCAGGCTCAGGTATGCTTTCAGAATCATATACTATGCGCCAGAGTAAAGCATGACTTTCTAATCCTGCTAAGTATCTTGATTTAGTCAGTAACATTAATTTTAAGTATTATCTGAATATTTATAATATTTGTCACTAATTGTCTTGTGAATAATACTTTCTCAAAGTTTCTATATTGTTTTTAAAAGTAAATCTTCTGTTGTGAGGTGTTCTGATTTCTTCTTCGTTTTTTTTAGAAATTGTTTCGTAAGAAATATTTATTACTCCATTATCAAAATTCATACCATTTATTTCAAGTCGGCCTTTTAATTCATCTACAGTTAAAACAGTAGAGTCGTGCAATAAATATAATGTTGTGCTTTGGTCTTCATTATCTACTTTTACTAAGAGGGCGTCATTTTCTTTTTTCAGAACATCTTCTTTTTTTAATACTTGA
>SKFY01000051.1 GCA_007117755.1 Candidatus Woesearchaeota archaeon
TCTTTATCTTTCTTAGTTATCTTAACAACTTTACCTTTCTTTCTGATATGAGAAGACTTATCAAGAACTTTTTCTACCGCGCCTTTCAAATAAGCAACATTACCATTATCAAACTTGTTAACCGTGATCATGAATTTTTTTGCAGAATCAAAAGGAATTTCAAACAAACGAGGATGGTCTTTTCTTAATTTAGTATCATCAAAACCAAGAGATTTAGACAAACCTAATAAAGCTCCTTCAGTAGGAGCGCCTAGTAATTTGTAATCTTTATTTTCTTTCTTTATCTCAGAATCGTTACAAAGAACTCCAGTAAGCAATAAATTTTTATGATTGACAAGTTCTTTCTTAGATATTTCTTTATTGTTAACTTTAAAGGTTGCAGAAGGACTATAAGGAATTCCCTCAACATCAACATCTAACCCGTCAACATTTAATTTAACAACCATCATCTTGTTCTGAGTTAAAGTACCGGTTTTATCAGTACAAATCACGGTCGTGGTGCCTAAGGTTTCAACACTAGACATGTCTTTTACAATAGCATTAGAACGCGCCATCCTTCTTATACCACTGCTTAAAGACATGGTTAAAGCGAGAGGGAATTGTTCTGGAATACCCGCTACTGCTAAAGCAGCTACTAAGATTAAAGCAGTTGATAATTCCTCACCTCTACCAAGTAATAAGAATAATGCTAAAATACTAAGACTTATAACGATGTAACTAATCTTAGCACTCATACTATCTACTTTCTTCTGAAGAGGAGTTTTCTGATCTTTAATACTTATAAGGGTTTTACTTATCTTGCCAATCTCAGTATTAAAGGCCGTGGCGGTAACAACACCTAATCCAGTACCACTCATAACACTAGTACCTGAAAATACCATGTTATCCAAATCAGAAACTTGTAAATCCGTATCTTTCAAAGCTTTAGTAATCTTGCCTTTAGGAACACTTTCACCAGTTAAAATAGATTCGTTAACACTAAGATTGTTACTTTCAATAATTCTTAAATCAGCAGGTACAACTAAACCGCTTTTAAGAACAACGACATCACCAGGAACCAAGTTCTCAGCCAGCTCAACAACTTTAGAACCTTTTCTTAAAACAATAACTTTCTTAGCTGTTAAACTAGCAAGCGCAGCCACTGATTTTTCAGCGCGATATTCATGAATAAAACCCAGAGATACTGTGAATAAAATAACCGCTATAATAGCATAAAATTCTATTAAATGACCGAGATAAAAAGATATTAATGCAGTGAATGTCAAAACATAAATAAGGACGCTATTAAATTTTTTACCTAGAAGCTTCAAAGCATTAAACTTATCTTCCTCCTTAATAGAATTAATTCCATAGTGTTCTAGTCTTTTTTTTGCTTCACTTTCATCTAAGCCTTTAATAGAAGAGGATAACTGAACAAGAACATCTTCATTAGAAAGATTAAACCAATTCTTTTTCAAAGTACTATTTGACAATTAAAAACACCTCTTCATTATATTTAATTTAAAAATAGAATATATAAATGTTTCTCACTCGAACTTTAAGTCTTTACCTTGAAGCTTTTTTTGTTCTTCAATTTCTGTTTTTATCATTAGCTTGATTATTTCAGAAGATATAAGAACAGTGGAAGCTACTAGTATTATTATTAACCATTCCATACCTGCCAAAGGAACTGTTCCTAATAAGGCATTACCCCAAGGAGTATAAATACTGACCATGGTTAATATTATAGATAATAACAAGGATAAATAGAAATAAGAATTATTTAAAATCCTGTATTTGAATACGCTGCTGTGTAAGCTTCTAGCATTGAAAGCATGGAATAATTCGAAGACTATAATTGTTGAAAATGCCAAAGTCCTAGCTTTATTCACATCTCCACCACCCAAATATAATTCCCATAGGTATAGAGCTAGTGTTCCTATAATTAAAAAAGGCACTACAATGAATATCTTTAGTAAAATGTATTTAGATAATAATTTTTCTTTAGGGCTTCTGGGTAAAAACTTCATTACTTTATTATTAGTAGGTTCTATGCTTAATCCTAAAGCCGGGAAGCTACTAGTTATTACGTTAATAAACAGTATCATAAGAGCAGTTAAAGGCGTGACTAAGTTGAATAAAATAGCGAATAATACTATGCTTAATTCTGCTGCGTTAATAGTTAATAAATAGTAAGTGAATCTTCTAATATTGCTATAAATAGTCCTACCTTCCTTAACTGCTTCCACAATACTACTGAAAGCATCATCTGTTAAAACAATATTAGATGCCTCCCTAGCTACGTCAGTACCTCCCTTGCCCATGCTAACACCAATATCTGCTTTCTTAAGAGCAGGAGCGTCATTAACACCGTCACCAGTCATAGCGACGATTTCTCCTAAACGTTGAAGTGACTTAACTATACGAAACTTATGATCAGGAGTGGTACGGGCAAAAATAGCTACTTTGCTTATTATTTGATCTAGTTCTTCATCAGATAAATCATCTAGTTCTCTACCTTCTATTATTTTATTATGTTGTTCTGTGAATAAATGTAATTGTTCACCAATAGCCTTAGCAGTGTTTTTATGATCGCCTGTAACCATTATAACCCTTACACCAGCAGTCTTACATTGTTTTATAGAATCAAAAACTTCTTCTCTTACAGGATCTTTTATACCCACTAAGCCTTCAATGATATACCCTTTAAGTAGTTCTTTTTGTAGTTCTGATTTAGAAACATTCTTTATTTCTTTAGTTGCTAAGGCGAGAACTCTTAAAGCTTGATCGGAGTAATCTTTTATTATTTTGTTTATTCTTTCTTTTTCTTCCTCATCAATTTTTTTTATTGAACCGTTCTTGCGAACATGAGTTGCTTTTTCAAGAACTTTTTCAACTGCGCCTTTCAAATAAGCAGTTTTAGTATTTTTATTTTCATGAACAGTTATCATAAATTTTTTGCTAGAATCAAAAGGCTCTTCAAAGATTTTCTTATTATTCTCCCTTAGAACTATTTCATCATAACCTGCTGATCTTGCTAATCCTAAAAGAGCTCCTTCAGTGGGTTCTCCTGCTAATTCCCAATATCCTTCTTTTTTGTATATATCAGAATTGTTACATAAAGTAGCTGTGTAAAAAAAATGATTGTGTTTTTTTAATTCATCTTTATTCAAATTTCCTTTTTTATTTTTGAAACTTGCTATAGGCTCATATGGTTTTCCATCAACACTTACGTTTTCTCCTATGTTAAAATTCACAACCATCATCTTGTTCTGAGTTAAAGTGCCGGTTTTATCAGTGCAAATAACGGTTGTGGTGCCTAAGGTTTCAACACTTGCCATATCTTTTATTATCGCGTTTGAACGTGCCATTCTTCGAACTCCACTGCTTAAAGCCATGGTTAAAGCTAGTGGAAATCCTTCAGGTATACCTCCTACTGCTAGAGCAGCTACTAAGATTAAAGCTATGCTTGGTTCTTCCCCTCTGCTTATTAATAATATGAATGCTAAAATACTTAGTAATATAACTGCATAGCTTACTTTGGCACTCATACTATCTACTTTTTTCTGAAGAGGAGTTTTCTGATTTTTAATACTGCTTAAAGTCTTACTAATTTTACCAATCTCAGTATTAAAGCCAGTGGTGGTAACAACACCTAATCCTGAACCATTCATTATACTAGTACCTGAGAATACCATGTTATCTCTTTCTGAAACTGGAGCTTCAGAATCTGATAAAGCATTAGTGTGTTTTCCTTTAGGTACTGATTCTCCTGTTAAGATAGATTCGTTCACGCTTAAACTATTAGATTCTATCAATCTTAAATCAGCGGGTACAACCAAGCCAGTTCTTAATACGATTATATCCCCTGGTACCAAGTCTTCTGCTAATAAGTCGTGTTTTTTCCCATTTCTAAGTACCTTGACTTTTTTAGCTGTTAAATTAGCTAATGCTTCAACACTACGCTCCGCTCTATACTCTTGCACAAATCCTAACACTACTGTAAAAGCTATTATTGCGAGTATGGCATAAAATTCAACTACTTGATCAAGATAAAGAGAAACTATACTGGTTACTAAAAGCACATAGATTAATATGCTATTGAATTTGCTTAATAATAATTTGAAAGCATTAAGTTTATTTTCGTCTTTTATAGAATTAGGCCCGTATTCTTTTTTTCTTAAACTTGCTTCGTGATGAGTTAAGCCATGCTTACTAGTTTTCAAAACTTTTAGAACTTCTTTTACAGATTCTACAAACCAATATTCCTCTTTATGTTTTTTATACAGCTCCGGCCCCACCACTGATTTAGACAACTAATAAACACCTCTTTCAATAGTTATAATTTTAGAATGTTGTATATAAATCTTTCTTCACATTAACTTAGAGAAAAAAAAAGTTGTGAAATACGAGAAAAGATTAGTTAAATTTATATAAGATTTAACGTACATTTTTAAAAAAAGAGCAGGTTTTTTTTGAAATGACTAAGATATTAAAGTTGGAGATGAAAGGATTTAAGTCCTTCGCGAACCGAGTGGAAGTTCCTTTCGGAGATGATTTTAACTGTGTCTTAGGACCTAACGGGAGTGGAAAAAGTAATATTTTAGATGCCATATGTTTCGTTCTTGGAAAAGCAGGAGCTAAAGGATTGAGAGCTGAGAAAACAGCCAATCTTATTTATAACGGTGGAAAATCAAAAAAACCTTTAAAAGAGGGAGAAGTTAGTATTTATTTTTCTAACGAAAACAATATTTTTGGAGTTGGAACAGAAGAGTTAAAAATTACTAGAGTAATAAAAAGCTCAGGTCAAGGTCTTTACCGTATTAATAATGAAACAGTTACTAGACAACAAATATTAGATATTTTAAGCAGGGCAAAAATTAATCCTGACGGTTATAACATTATTCTACAAGGAGATATAGTTAGGCTAGTTGAGATGAGCGGTGTTGAAAGAAGACAGATAATTGAAGAAATTGCAGGAATTAATATTTATGAAGAAAAGAAACAGAAAGCATTGAGAGAACTTGAAAAAGTTAAAGGTAAAATATCAGAAGCAGATATCATACTTACAGAGAGAAAAACGCATTTAGAAGAGTTAAAATACGATAGGGATAAAGCTCAAAAATTTAAGGATTTGGATGAAAAAATAAGAAGAAATAAAGCCACTTTACTTAATAGAAGTATTCGTAATAAGACTGATGAAAAGAAAAAGTATGAAGATGCAAAGTCAAAAATTGAAGAAACAATTTCTAAAATAAACGAGAAAATAGACAAGGAAAGAAGTTTTATTTCTGAAAATAAGAAGAAGATAGATGAGTTGAATAAAGAAGTTGAAGAAAAAGGAGAGAAGGAACAAGTAGAGCTTAATAAAATAATAGAAGAATTAAAAGTAGATGTGGCTTTGAGCGAGCAAAGATTACAAACCATAACACAAGAATTAGAAAAAATAAATAATAGAAGAGAAGAGCTAAACGAGAACCATAAAGAAGTTATTAGCCGAATAAAAATTTTAGAATCAGATAAAAAAGAAATAGAAGAAAAAATAAATCATAATGAAAAAAGCATAAAAACAGTTGATGAAAACATACTTAGTTTTAAAAAGAAAAATAATTTAGATGGAGCGTCAGAAATAGACAAGTCCATTGAAGAGTTAGATTCTAAAATTGAAACAAAACAAGAAGAGATAACTAAGTATAGAGATGAACAACAAAATGTTCTTAGGGAAAAAGATCGTTACGAAACTAAACTGCAAGGATTGGATGAAAAAATAGAGAAATTACTAAGCATAGAATCTGAAAATAAAGAAGGATTAGAAAAGTTAAAACAAATAAAAAAAGAATTCAAAACGACAACAACAGAATTAAGCCAAGCATTAGCAGAAGATTCTAACATTAGTAGTCAACAAAGCAATGCACACACAAAATTATTATCTAAAAAAGAAGATTATTCTAGATTAAGAGCTAAATCTTTATCTTTAAGAGAAAGAACTAGTGGAAGCGAAGCTATAAACGAGATTTTAAATCTGGAAATGAACGGTGTTCATGGCTTAGTGAGTGAGTTAGGAAATGTCCAATCTGAACACAGCCAAGCTTTAGAAGTAGCTGCTGGTGGAAGATTAAAAAGTATCGTAGTAGAAAGTGACGAAGTAGCTGCTAAGTGTATAAATCATCTTAAGAATAAAAGATCTGGCGTGGCTACTTTTATACCTCTTAATAAGATAAGAAGCCAAGCTATTAATCCTCAACTTAGAAATCTTAAAAAAAGAGGAGTTGTAGGTTTAGCCTTAGACTTAATTGAATACGACGCGAAATACAGTAAAGCTTTCGAATTCGTATTCGGCAATACTTTAGTAGTTGAAGATATTAGTACTGCTAGGAGCATAGGCATAGGCAGTATTAGGATGGTAACTTTATCAGGAGACGTTATAGAAATAAGTGGTTCTATGCAAGGAGGTTATAGGAATAAAGCTAGAGGAAGCGGTTTTGCTGAGAAAGAAGTTAAAGAAAAGATGACTCGTTTAGAAACGGAGATCAGTGACTTAGAAAGCGTTGTGAATAAGCTAAATCAAAAAAGAAGTGATAACGAAGCCAGAATAGATAGATTAAGAGAATTAAAAGCTAATCTCGAAGGAGATATTATAAAATTAGAGAAGACTCTTAGGATAGACAGTATGGATTTGGATAGTGATAAGAATGAGAAAGAAAAGCTAAAAAAAGAAATCGATGATTTAGATAAAAAATTAGACGAAGTAATAAATAAGATTAGTAACGCTAATAGAGAATTAGCAAGTTATAAACAAGAAAAACAAAAATTAAGAAATCAAATTAATAATCTTAGAAACCCTGCTTTATTAGCAGAATTAACTAGTTACGAACAGAAAAAAACTGAATTAAAAGAAGAACAAGCCAGGCTAAAAGTTCAGAAGGAAAACGCGGAGTCAGAAATAAAAAATATTCACGGTCCTGAAAGCGAAAAAGTTCAGAAAATCCTTAAACAAATAGATAAAGAAGAAGAAGGATTCGAAACAGAAAGAAAAGAACTGGAAAAAACAATAAAAGATAAGAAAAAAGAATTAGCAGATAAAGAAGTTAAAGCTAAAGCATTCTACGCTAAATTCAAAGAAGTCTTTAACAAAAGAAACAAATACACAGAAGAAAACAATAACAGAGAAAACACCATACTCAAACATAACGAAGAAAAAAGCAAAAAAGAACAAGAATTAAACGTTAAAAACATAGAACTAGCAAGGATAAAAGCAGAACTCACAGGCTTAGAAGAAGAATACAAACAATACGAAGAAGTACCAATATACAAAGACAAAGACTTCAAAATCATACAAAAAGAAATCAAAGACTTCGAAAAAATGCAAGAAGACATAGGCGCAGTAAACATGCGAGCACTAGAAATATACGACAAAGTAGTAGAAGAATACAACAAGCTAAACAACAAAAAAGAAAAACTAATACAAGAACAAGAAGACGTACTAGTAATGATAAACGAAGTAGACAGCAAGAAAAAAGAACTATTCCTAAAAACCTACGACGTAGTAAGCCACAACTTCCAACAAATATTCAACATGTTATCAACCAAAGGAGAAGCAGAAATAGAACTAGAAAACAAAAAAGAACCTTTAGAAGGAGGACTAAACATAAAAGTAAGACTAAGCGGAAAGAAATTCTTAGACATAAGAAGCCTCAGCGGAGGAGAAAAAACCATGACTGCTCTAGCATTCATATTCGCAGTACAAGAATACGAACCAGCAGCCTTCTACGTACTTGACGAAGTAGACGCCGCGCTAGATAAGAAAAACAGTGAAAGATTAGCAAAGCTAGTCCAGAGGTATAGTCAAAAAGCTCAATACATAATAATAAGTCACAATGATGGAGTCATACAAGAAGCCGATAATCTTTATGGTATAAGTATGGATCAGCATGGTCAAAGTAAAGTAACGACTTTGAAAGTTTAAAAACCTTTAAATATATACTTAGCATTTTCTTAATTAATATGAATAAAAATTTGTTTTTGACAATTTATATTTTATTATTACTTATATCACTAACACATATAACTTCTGCTAATTTAGAAGATCAATTTAATTCAAGTATAGAACCCGTAAAAAAAGAAGAAAGATTGAATGTCATAATTAAGTTTAAATCTCAGGATTCAATAACACCGAGTATACAAGGAGAGTCACTAGTAAAAAATGATCTTATAACTAAATTAGGTATAAAAAAAAATGAAGAATTTAGAAGCTTTGAAGGATTTTCTACTGAGATCGATGTAGAAACTTATAATTTTCTTAAAAATCAAGGACATCTTGATGTTTTTATTAATATGCCTGTTCAAGCATTAATGGAGGATACATTAGAAATAATAAATGCACCTGATGTTCATAATATCATACTTCAAAGTACTAATCTTACGGGAAAAAATCAAGCAGTATGTTTAATAGATAGTGGTGTTAATTATAATCATTCAGATCTGGGTGGTGGTTGGGGTAATAAAATAATAGGTGGTTTAAGATCTTTAAAAGATGGATCTGAAATTATAGATTGTTCTTTGAACAATTCTGCCTGTTGGGATGATCATGGTCATGGAACACATATTGCAGGAACCATAGCTGCTAACGGTCTTATAAAGGGAGTAGCTCCCGATACTAATTTAGTTGTTGTTAAGGCTTTAAATTCTTCAGGAACTGGCTTTTCTTCAGATGTTATAAGAGGTATAGAATTCTGTACAGAAAACTCAGAAACTTATAATATAAGCGTAATAAGTCTTAGTTTAGGAGGAGGACAGACATCAAGTTATTGTGATAATAACAATAATTTGGCAGGTCCTGCTTATTCTAATGCGATTAATGAAGCTATAAGGAATAATATAACTGTGGTAGCCGCAACGGGTAATACAGGTCAAGGTTTTAATAATCCTTATGCAGGATTAGTTTCTCCTTCATGTATAAGAAATGCGACAAGAGTTACCTCCAGTGTAAAAAATGATAATTCTCTTGCTTCTTATGCTTTTAGACATCCTTCTTTCGAGATATTAGTCGCGCCAGGAGGTACTAGCAATCCTCATTTTAGTTGTACACCTGGAAACATTAATTCTGAAAGAATATGCTCAACAGATTACATGGGAGGTTATAGTGGAAAGATCGGAACCAGTATGGCCGCGCCCCATGTTAGTGGAGCAATTGCTTTATTACAACAATCAAGAAGCATAAGAGGACTTGATCCTTTTACACCAAGCGAATTATTCGAATTATTAAATTCAACAGGAAAGAGTATAAACGATGATGAGACAAGTACTAATTATACAAGGATTGATGTGTTTGAAGCAGTAATGAAAGATTTGGAGGAGGAGATAATTCTTGAGCTTAATGTTTCTAAGGATTTTATGTATTTTAAGAATAGAAGTAATGAAGTAAGTTGGAGTGCTACTAGTGATTATAATATTTCAGAAGTTAATCTTACTATTACGTATCCTGATGGTTCTGTTTTGTATTATTCTGATAATGAAACTGGTTTTGTTAATTTGACAAGGGAAAATATTACTTTGGAAGGTTTATATAATGTGAGTTTGACTGCTTTTAATAATGTTGATATGGCTTTTGTGTTGAATGATTATTTTGTGGCTGTGAAGAGTGATGCTTTGATTAATTTGACTTTGAATGGTAGTGATGAAGATTTTTTAATGATGGAACCAGGTTTAGTATTGGTTGAAGGTTTTTTAATAAGCGGGGAAAGTGGCGTGGATTTGTTGGTGGATGGTGTTGTTGTTAATTCTAGTGAAGGAGAGGTTAATTATAGTTTAGAAGTTGTTGAAGAAGGTTCTTATAATATTACTTTAAGGCATAATGAAAGTGAGAATTATACTTTGACAACTAGGACTTTGTTTGTGAATTTTTTCACTGATCCTCCTATTATATTGAATGTTAGTCCTGAAGAATTTAATGTGAGTATTACTAGGTTGGAGAATCAGACTTTTAATCATACTAGTAGTGATCCAAACGATTTGACTTTGAATTATGAATGGTTAGTGAATGGAGAGGTTAATTCTACATTACAAAACTATACTTTTGTTGGTAAGGATTTTGATGCGGGTGTGTATAATATTACTTTAGTGGTTTCTAATGGTTTGGTAAATACTAGTCATGGTTGGAATTTGACTTTATTACCTGTTAATCCTGTTATTAACGATACACAACCATTTTTTAATATTAGTGAGAAGATGAATAGTTTTAATATAAGCTTTACGCATGATTCTTATGACTTGTTAGGATTGAGTTTAAACACTACGTGGTTTGTTAATTTTAGTAATGTGAGTTATGATTGGAATTTTACTTTAGACACTAATGACTACGTGGAAGGTTCTTATAACGTTACTTTAGTGGTTAATAATACGGATGGCGGGTTTAGTAATTATACTTGGAATTTGACAATACTGGCTGAGAATAATCCTGTTTATTTTAACGAAACTATTGATGATTTTGAATGGGAACAAGATAATAATTTACCTAACGCTATTAACATTTCAGAATATGTTGTTAATGAGGATAATGATACTTTAATATTTAGTTGGAATTCGAGTAATGTTGATTTAGTAAGAAACGGAGATATGCTAAGCTTCCACCCAAGTAATGGTTACTTTGGTGTTGAGAATGTCGTGATTAATGTTAGTGATGGTTATTCTTGGAATATTAGTAATGTTTTCGGGGTTAGAGTTACTGAAGTTGAAGTTGTTCAAACACCTACTTCCAGTCCGAGGAGTAGTTCTCCTTCTTCGGCTGTTTTACCTCCTCCGCCTCCGCCTAGGGAACCTGTTGTTGAGGTAACGAGTAATAGTATTAGTAAGACTATTCCGAGAACAGATGGTGGTTTTGACTTGGTTTCTAATCTTAGTTTGGTTAATGTTAGGGTTTCTTTGAATGTTGATTTGGATGATTTGGTTGTTCGTTTAACTGAATATGGGTCTGATGATTTTTTATTCATAAAAGATTTTTCTAGGAAGACTTATAAGATTTTTGAATTTTTTTATAATGCTGAAAATATTGATTTTGAAGGAGTGATTTTTGATTTTAAGGTTTCTAGAGATTGGGTTGATAATGAATTAGATGATTTGAATGATTTGGCTCTTTACAGGTTATATAATGATACGTGGATGGAGTTGAATACTAGTTATGAGTACTTTACAAGTACTGATTATTATTATAGAAGTTATAGTTCTGGTCTTAGTTATTTTTTGATTGGGGAGAAAGAATTAGAAGTTGATGATTTGTTGTTTTTTGAAGAGGAAGCTGAAGAAATAGAAGAAGAAGTGTTTTATGAAGAAGAGGTTGTTTATGAACCTAGTGCTTTAGAAGAGATTGCTTTTTATATATTGACAGCTTTAGCTTCCATACTTTCTATTATATTAATACTGGTTTTATTTGAAAAAATCGCTAAGAAAAAAGCCAGTAATGCAAGTGTTAATCATCTTTTAACAAAAGTGAAAAAAACAGATAATTATGATGCAAAATTTGTTAAGATGCTACTAGAATTAACTGAGAAGTATGTTGAAGAAAATAATTTTGAAAAAGCAAAGGAGTTGATTAAAGAATTGTCTAAGAAAGCCGAAGCTTTATCTGATGATCATGAAGATTTTAAAAAAGGCGTAGCGCATAGAATCTCAAATTTATATAAAGAAATTAAAGAAAAAGAAAAAT
Organism: Candidatus Woesearchaeota archaeon; assembly: GCA_007117755.1. Lineage (GTDB taxonomy): Archaea > Nanobdellota > Nanobdellia > Woesearchaeales > 21-14-0-10-32-9 > SKIS01. The sequence continues at coordinate 11,681 of SKFY01000051.1, forward strand.
AAAATTATTTTATGATTTTAGCAACATCGATAACTCTATTACTATAACCTACTTCGTTATCATACCACGCACTTATCTTAACAGTTTTGCCAGAGACCATCGTGCTTAAGCCATCAACTATACAGCTATGCGTATTGCCTATAATGTCTGAACTTACTAAAGGTTCTTCAGAATATTCAATGACGTTTTTTAGCTCGTTCTCACTAACGTTTTTTAGTAATGAATTGATTTCATCCACACTAACCTCTTTTTTCAAGTTGCAAGTAAAATCTGTTAGTGAACCATCTACAACAGGCACTCTTATTGCTTGACCATCAAGTTTTCCTTTAAGATGAGGAAGTACGATAGTTACGGCTTTAGCAGCGCCTGTAGTGGTAGGTACTATGTTAGTAGCAGCAGCCCTAGCTCTTCTTAAATCACTGTGAGGACCATCAACTATTCTTTGATCAGCTGTATAAGCGTGGATAGTAGTCATGAAGCCATTTTCTAAACCGAAGTTGTCATCCAGTACTTTGACAATTGGAGCTAAAGAATTAGTTGTGCAACTAGCGTTACTAACAATTTTTTCGCCTTTATAGGTGTGTTCGTTAACACCTTTAACAATAGTGAATACATCTCCTTTTCCTGGAGCGCTAATAATTACTTTTTTGGCACCTGCTTTTATGTGAAGGTTGGCTTTATCAACGCTTGTGAAGAATCCTGTGCTTTCAACGACTACGTCAACTTCGTGTTTTTTCCAAGGTAAAGCAGAAGGGTCTTTTTCTTTATAAACAGGTATTTCTTTGCCGTTTATTATTAAAGAATTGGGTGTGTGACTAACGCCTTCTAGTTTGCCATGGGTCGAGTCGTATTTTAATAAATGTGCTAGAGTCTTTGTATCAGTTAAATCGTTCAAAGCTACGAATTGAATGTTATCGTCTTTTAATCCAGCTCTGAAGACCATCCTGCCTATTCTTCCAAAACCGTTAATTGCTATTTTAATCATATAATAAACACCTCTCTTATTATATGGATAGTTAGTTAGTTTTATAAAAATTACCTTTTATTTATTCACGACTGCGAAGTAATTAAGTTTAAATATGGGTTTGTTTTTTTTATTCACAAAAAAATGGATAAAGGCATATTAAAAGGAAGTCCGCAAGTCATTCATGATTTAAAACACGGAACTACTAATATAGATGATATAATAGATAAACTACCAAGTTATAAAATATTAAAGAGTAACGAAGTGACTAAAGAATATGGAAAAAAAAATATTACGACAAAAGGTTTTCAATACTTCACACAATCAAATAATACAGAAGATTTAATTCAAGAAGGGAACACCCTGATTTATGACTTGGAAGGAGGTTATTTTAATAAAAAAATAGAATTCATGTATGGCCTTATGAATTTCCAACAAGACATAGGCAGTTACTTATTCTCAGAACTTTTCCTACCAGAACATAATAAGCTAAACGAATTAACAACAGTGTTAAAAAAACCCATTATACAAAATATAAATCAAGCGGTTAAAAAGTTAAACACATACCCTGGCGTTAATATTAACGCATTTACAATATCAAATATACAAAAGATTTATGGAATGGATAAAGAACCATTAGAAAGAAATAAAGCCATACACCACAGCGTTTTTCAAATAAAAAAAAAAAAAATAAAA
>SKFY01000029.1 GCA_007117755.1 Candidatus Woesearchaeota archaeon
AAAACTATATCTGCTTCTTTTTTTAAATTATCAAATTCTCTAAACAAACCGTTTCCACCTTCAGACTCTAAAGCTTCCTGTTTTTTAAAATTATTAAAATCAATAACATCACCTATCCTGTTCCTGTTTTTTAAACGATTATATCTTATTTTCTGATCGGCAGTTACGAAAATTAACTTAAAACCTTTTAACTCTTTTAATTTCCTTGCTTCAGCAACTCTTCCAATACTAGTTATTACAAAATTACCGTTATTAATTACTTTTAAAGCTCTAGAAGCGAGGTGATCGTCACCAAATTGGTTTCTCAAATCATTACCTAAATTTGTTAAATTCTCCCTGGATTCAGGAACACCCATTTTTTTCAAATCTTCTCTTAAGAAATCGGATAAGGATATATGCTTAAAACCTTTTTTTATTAAAAAGTCGGCAAGCACATCTTTTCCAGAAGCTAAATAACCAGTTACACCAATTATCATAAAAAATAGTAACTAAAAGAGATATAAAACCTTTTCCCTAAACTTCATTAATAACAATGTTAACCGCTTCAGGTAAGACATCAATAACTCCATTTACAACGAATTGAACAGAAATAACCGCGAGTATCAAACCAAATATTCTAGTGGATATTCTCCTACCATTATTACCTATGAAACGGACTAATTGTTGACTATAAAACATTGAATAATAACAAGCAGCCATAACCACTAAAATAGCAACTATAACGAATGCTAAAGCGTAAAAGTTAGGAGCCTCAGCAGTTAATAAAGTAACAGTAGCAATACTACCAGGACCGCTCATGAAAGGAATGGCTAAAGGTATTAAAGCGATATCCTCCAAATCTTGCTTGTTACTAATATGATATTGAACATCATGCTCTCCTTTAACTTTACTCAACATGCCCATCGCAATACCGAATAAGATAATACCACCCGCGATTCTGAAAGCTCCGATAGTTATACCAAACAAGCTAAAGAAATATTTACCCGTCAAGACAAAAAATATTAGTATGGAACCTGCAATGAATATAGAACGCCTAGCAACTAGTTTTTTCTGATATAAAGTAGCGTTAGGTAATAAACTCAAGAATATGAAACCACTAGAAATAGGATTGATTATAACAATCATACTTGTTAATGCAACTAAAAAATAGTCTATAGTTATTCCTAACATCGTATAAGAAATTAAAAATTAAGGTTTTAAATGTTTGCAGTAACTCAATAATGAAAAAAATATATTTATATAGTGAAGAAGATTTGTTATAACATGAAATTAAAGCCTGAAAAGAAGAGTTTCATATTATTTCCAGTAATGTGGACTTTACTAATATTAACAGGATTGTTTATGTTACTTCTTATTTATGTCTACTATTCAAGACAAACTTTTTTAATCTCTTTATTTTTTGGCCCAGCATTTTTGTACTTATTATTTGTTCTTAGTTATAGGCAAGTAAAATACTCTAAGGAAGAATACGAATTCTTTAAAGATAAGATTATTATGAGAACAGGAGGTTTTTTTAGTAACCACGAGATAGAATTAAGGATTAAAAATATTACACAAGTAACTAGAAACCTGCCTTATTTCCAAAGAAAAATATTCAACACAGGAAATGTTTTTGTGAAAGCAGCAGGAAGCGGAAGTACAGAAATTAGTATAACACACATTATAGAAAATAACGATATATTTGAAAAGATACAAGATTTAATGATCAAAAACGGGTTTACACTATCTAAAAAAGATCTTATACAAAGGGAAAAACCTAATAGTTTAGCTGTTTTCTTAGAAGTCGTAAGGAACTTTGTAATCGGATTATTTATTGCTTACTTTGCAATAATATCAGCATTCTTAGATGTTATCGATGTAAGAACTAGTTTACTTCCTTTTATCACTTTGTTAATTGTTATAGCTGTATCGTTGATTGGGATTAACGTTTTCAGATACATGGATTTAATGAGAAAAACATACTTTTTATACAAAGATACTGTTTATTACGAAGACAAATTTTTCACTGAGAACTATAGTTATATACCTATAGAGAACTTGTCAGATAGTGAATTAACACAAGGTTTTATCACAAAATTATTAGGGTTGTATAATTTAAGAATTAGTAGTAAAGGACAGAGTAATGAAATACTCTTTTTTTATATTGAAAACGGAGAGGATTTTGATAAGAACTTAGATGTTTTAATAAACGAAACGGAACCCTTACAAGAAAAGAAAGAACTGAAAACGGAAAAGAGCGAGTATAAAATAGAAAAGAAACAGGAAAACAGGTTTAAAGGAAAAACAAGTATGGATATGTCAAGAACCGTTGTTAGTACACTTATTAATTACGGCATAGCCTTTTTTATTGCAGTCATAATATTTGTCATTGCTTATTCATTCATAGGAATAGCAACTTTAATAGCTGTCCCGTTTGTTTTTGGTATTTTAATTTTAAGCGGGTTGGTTAATGTTGTTAAAGATGTTGTTGATGTGTTATTCACAAAGTTTGTTATTAACTATAGGAGTGTAGAAAGTAATTATAGTTTCTTAACAAGTAGTAATATAGAGTTTAGTAATGATAAGATAACGCTTATTAAAGTTAAAAGCGATGTTTATGATAAAATCTTCAACACAGTAACTATTTCTTTCCATAGCATAGGAAGTAGCTCTGCTCTAGAGTTTAAAAATATAAAAAGAGATGTTAAATTAATAAAAGATTTACTGGAAAAGATAGGTGTTAAAAAAGAACCTGTTAAAGTAATGGAAAAGCCTAAATTTTCCTTTATGGAAATGTTAAAAGCAAATATAGGTAATAGTTTGATTAGCTTAATACTGCTTTTAGCAACTCCTTTCTTAATGATATATAATAATTTATTCGGGTTAATTCCTGTAGCGCTTTTAATTGTTTATTTAATAACAGTTATTTACAGAACAATATATTACAAAAAGAGTTATATGAAGTTTTATGACAACCATATTTACTTCAGAAAAGGTATTTTTATAGAAGAAGAATTCTTTACGAATTATGACCAAACAAGGGACTTATACAGTAAAAGATATCCTTTTAGCGATACAGGTAATTTAAAAGTTATAGTGGCAGGAGAAGTTGTTATGAGAGGACAACAAGGACAAAGCATCCCTGTTAAAGCAGGTTTTACAATTAGGTATTTGAAAAATGTTTTGGAAAAGCATGATTTTAAAGACGAGATTTTAGCAAAAAAGATGGGTGTTAAAAGTAATTATACAAAAGTTAAATCATGCAAACCAGACTTCGCAAATCCTTTAGCACTAACATATATGTTATTAATACCTATAATTATTGCATTAACGTTGTTTAGAGCCTTTTTCTTACCAGTTATGTTAATTGCCGTTATAATTATTAGTATCATAATTATTATTAAAACTAGACGTAAAACATACTCTTTAGATGGATTCAGAGCAGTGTATGAAAAAGGAATACTTTTCAGAATGAAAAAAACAGTCCTGTACAGCAAAATGGATCACTTAAGCAAGGATAGCGACTTTTTGAATAAAGTTTTTAATAACGGAAATATAAAAGTTTACACAACAGGAAGTAGCAGTCCAGAATTGGTAATTAATAATATAAAGAAAAGAGATGATTTCTACAACACAATAGAAAAGAATTATCGTTGATTAACAAAAAGTAAAAT
>SKFY01000080.1 GCA_007117755.1 Candidatus Woesearchaeota archaeon
AATATACTTACTAGTATGAATATCAAAGCTGATACCAGTGTAAACCCTAAAGTTGCTAATCCTTTATAGATATTCTTCATTGTTTCTAAACACCTCCCAGTATTATTTAAGTGAATGAAATCTTTTATTTATATCTTTTTATAATATTAAGCTTGGTTTCCACTTGGTTTCCACTGACTTATTATATACTAGTTCCACTTTACACTTCTTTAAACAAAGTTTAAGATCGTAATAAAAATTTTAAATGGAGGATTTAAAAAAATGAAAAAATTAGTATTAATAATGTTTATACCATTACTTTTCGTGGTATCTGTAAGTGCTTTTTCAGTTGAAAGCCCAGTTAACAACCAAACATATAATGAAACTAACTTGAGTTTGATTATTAACTCAAATGAGACATATGACAATATATCTTATGTTTTGAATGAAGAATATTTTTTGTTATGTGAAAACTGTTCTAATACTTCTGTAAACATATCAGCAGAAATAGGGAATAACACAATAAACGTTACTGCCTTATCAGGAAACGAAACAAAGCACGAAGATATTACTTTCTTTGTGGAAATAATTGAAGAAAACGAAACAGTTCATGAGATGTTATTAGTCAGTCCTGAAAACAAAACTTATAACACTTCAATTATACCTTTAGAAATAAGTTCTAACACTACATGGGATACAATCTACTATATTCTTAACGACCAAGTTTTCACAGGTTGTGAAAACTGTACGAATATAACTGGTGAATTTAATTTATCTGAAGGTAACTACTCTTTAACAGTTAGAAGTCATCTGAACAACACTTTCCTTGAAAGAAATGCTAAGTTTGAAGTAAGATTTGAACCAGAAGAAGAGGAAGAAGAAAAAGAAAAGGAAACTCCTGATCTTTCAGAATCAAGATTTTCAGAAGGGTTTCAACACCTCCCGAGAATGTTTGAAAATGATGAAGTAACTGATGAAGAATTAGCTAAAATAATCAGGGAAAACCAATTAAACCCAGGGATTATTAATAGACTTATTAAAACTCAAAAGCTTGGAGAAGAGTCAATTGATGCTATTTTGGACACCCAGTTTAATCCACCTGGTATCTTTAGAAGATTCTTGTCGTTTGTAGGTTTTAGTCAAAGCACATATTCTTCTCTAATATATGAGAATTATGATTTGACTCCGCAGGCTAAAGCAAGTATTCTTACAAGAGAAGATATACTTCCAAGGCACGTTGAGCAAATAAGACAGTCTTTAAGGGATGAAGTCGTCAATGCTTCTGAACAAAGAACGGGACCTCCAAGTACTCCTCCTGGAATTGAAAAAAAGGATGAAAAAAAATCTGTAGGTGTTGGTAGGCAGAACGGTTTTATTCCTCCTGGTCAAGCAAAGAGGAATTAATTAATTTTTTTTATTTTTAATTTATTTGTTTTAAAGTAAGGCTCTCTTTCAACTAAATCTTTTTCTTCAAGTTTCCTCACTACCTTGCTCATCTTTGACTTAGAGAATTCGAGGTTTCTCGCTATTTCTTTTTGCTTAATAACTCCTTTTTTTATCTCGTTAATCACGGCCTTTTCATTATCTGTTAAAGTGTCTTCCACAATTAATTTCATTTTATTGTTAAAGTAATACTTAATATATGCAATGCCTAGTAATGCAACTGCAAATAATATTATGACCCAGAGCCAGTTGTCACTTTCTTTTTCATAAAAAACAGCCAAAGGTATTTGATCTTGCTCTCTAAACTCCCAGTTAAGGATTATCCTTTGTCCGTCTGTAGATAAACTGTCTGCTTGAGGAACTGTGTTTGGCTCTTCAGATAAGAAGTATTTTGAAGGAAGTGTCATCTCTATTCTTTTTATATCATATTCTGCTAGAGAGAAGGTTGTTCTAAAGATCTTTTTATTCCTTTGACTTTCTATTAAATCATCATTTACGAGTGTGAATTCGACAAGGCTGTTTTCAGGACTTATCTCTTGTTCGAACAATATAGTGTATGTTTCTCCTTCAATTAAACTGTAATCACCTTCAAATATTATTCCTGATGGTTTTCTTCCTGTTTCAAACTCAAATGAAGAATATTCGTCGTCAATATTTAATTGCAGAGAATAACTAATCACGGATAAGTCATTATCTGTGACTCTTATTTGGATGTCAGCGAAACTCTCAGCTTGGATAACGGGTAATAATAAGAGGGCTAAGAGTAATACTATGTATATTTTCATAAAGAAAGGTAAAGTGTTATTTTGATTTAAATGTTTTTAATAGCTTCTTCGATTTTACTTTTTAAGCAAAAAATATGTGCGCCACGACCCGGACGCGTTAAAATCTTTTCAGATTCACTGGCCCGTGCGTGTCGGTAAACGCCACGACCCGGATTTGAACCGGGAATCCCAAAAGGGACTGGTTTTCAAGACCAGCGCAATACCAGATTATGCGATCGTGGCAAATAAAAAAATAGAATATTGATAATGTTTTTAAATATTGACCTTTATAATTCTTCAAAACGTTCCATATTAAGATAACTTTTTATCTCTCTCATTAATTCATCTTTATCATTTACTAATTGCTCTTCTAATTTATCTATATAAGTTCTGTAAATGAACCTATCTATAAGGGTTCTAAAGAAAAAAGCATGTGCTGTCGCTGACCAAGCACCTTCTTTATCAGTCTCTAAATAAGTGTTAAATGTAAACTCTACCTCTCCTTCGTATATATTTTTTCTAATACCACTGATTTTAACTACTTTTTCTTTTAACCTATTCATTTTTATTTGTATATGAATAACGCCTTTAGCATCATCTGATACTTGTTTATTAGGTAGTATCTCTAGAAATATTTGTTTCCCGTCGGGATATACGTGTTCAGAATTTAATTTTTCAAACTTTTCATATCCTCTGTCTGTTAACCACTTGTTTAGTATTTTATAAAGATCTTTAGCATCGATTAAGCCTTTATATTCAAAAGTTTCCCCGAAAGATAATATTTTTCTTTGTACCATTATGTCGCATTCATATCTAAAATCTTTTTTAATGATGTTTGAAAATCCTTTATTTCTTGATAAAGAGGATCTTCATACTTTATTGCGTAATACATTTTAAATGTTTTATGCATGAATTTTTTTAATTTACTAGTCCATTCACCGCTAAATTTGTTTTGCCAATCATATTCTACTTCGGCGTGTACTATTGTTAATTTAGCCTTTCCTTCAGTAACTTTTTTATCTTTTCCTTTAATATTGGCATTCATTTCCTTAATATGTTCAAATTTAAAGAATATCTCTATTTTGTACTTAACATATTGAGTCACTTGTTTTTCAGGATTAAATCTCCATTCTACTTCGTGACCAAAAGGACTGGCGGCTTTATCTTTATATATTGTTTCAGTGACTACATAATTTCTATCTTTAAACCACTTCCTCATCTGTTTATATAAGGTTTCGAATTCAAAAACTCCTTTAAATGAGATAACGACATTATCTATTACTCTACTCATATATTCCTAATGCATAAAGAATCCTTATAAATATTTCTAAAAAATAAAAAAATATAATTTTTTTTAACCAACTACTTTTTCTTAGCAGGTTTCTTAGTGCTTTTTTTCTTTTTAACACCTGCTTTTTTCTTAGCAGGCTTTTTCTTAGCGGGTTTTTCAGGCTCTGCTTTTTTCACGGTTGTAGTCTTAATCGCATTGTCTTGTTTAATTTTTTCATTAACTTTAGCAGCGCTTTTAGTAAAAGCAGGTGATCTCCTACCTACAAAATAAATTATCGCTATTAAAATCAACATACCTATTAACTCTAATAATCCTGGTGTTTGCATTTTTTTCTTATTCCTCCAATAGTATTTAATACAATTAATAACATGATTTTATACTTTTATATATTTTTTGTATTATTTCACGTAATACTATTTTTTTTCGTAACATATTTATATATTAATCCACATCACTAAAAAAAATGCAAAATATACAATTAGTAAGAGAAAATCCTGAAATTATAAAGAAGGATTTAGAAAAAAGAAAAGATTCTGAAGGTTTAAAGATTCTCCAACATGTAAAAAAAGATGATGAGGAATGGAGAAAGCTAAAACATGATGAGGATCAATTAAGAAATAAAAGAAATAAATTAAGTAAACAAGTAAGCGAATATAAAAAGAACAAAAAAGATCCTTCTAAGATATTAAAAGAAGTTAAAGACATACCTGTTCTTATTAAAAAATCAGAAGATAAAAGGAAAAAATTAGAGGAAAAGATAGAGCGTGGGCTTTACCGATTACCTAATGTCAGTGTTGATTCTGTTCCCTACGGATTAGATGATTCAGAAAATGTAGAGATAAAAAAATGGGGGAGTACTAAGAAGAAAAACTTCGAATTAAAAGCTCACCAAGAAATAGCGGAAAATTTAGGTGTGGTTGACTTTGAAAGAAGTGCTAAAATATCAGGTAGTGGTTTTTATATTTTAAAAGGAGATTTAGCTTTGCTTAATCAAGCTTTAATAAGATTCGCAATTGAACACATGATTAATAAAGGTTTTACTTATACAGAAATGCCTTATTTTTTAAATAATGAAGTGTATAAAACCGTTGTTCCTATGGAAGATTTTGAAGATGTAATGTATAAAATAGAAGGGGAAGACAAGTATTTGATTGCTACTTCAGAACATCCTTTAATAGCTCAATTCAAAGATGAAACTTTAGAAGAAGACGAGTTGCCTGTTAAATTAACAAGTTATAGCATGTCATTCAGAAAAGAAGTGGGTAGTCATGGTATAGACACAAAAGGTTTATTCAGAACTCACCAGTTTAATAAAGTAGAGATGATTGTTATTTCAAAACCAGAAGATAGTTGGGAAATACATGAAGAATTACAAAAATACGCTGAAGAAATAGTTCAGAAATTAAAGTTGCCATATAGAGTCGTGAATATATGCACGGGGGATTTAGGAAGTTTTGCTGCTAAGAAATACGATATAGAAGTATGGATGCCTAGAAGCGGAAAATATAGAGAAATATGTAGTAATAGTAATTTTACTGATTATCAGTCTAGAAGAGCTAATATTCGTTATCATAAGAAAAAAACTAATGATTTTTTACACGTTCATACACTAAACAACACTGTCTTAGCCACTAGTAGAATAATGGTTTCTATACTTGAAAATTATCAAAATGATGATGGGAGTGTGACTATTCCTGAAATATTAAGACCTTACATGTTCGGTAGGAGTATAATAAAATGAATGGTTTTGTATACGTAGTACTTGGTGTATTAGTTAGTTTTTTCAGTAATAGAGTCATGCAAGCCGCTGATGCTCAAGGCATGAGATTTTTTTATTACGTAGGTATGATATTAATAGCTGTAGGTGTTATGAAAATAGTATATAATTATATTAAAAAAGAAGATGAGTCTGAAAAAAATGTTATTAGTTGTCCTAGTTGTGGTGTGAGGCATTACGAAAGCAGTAATTATTGTCATATGTGTGGTACTAAGCTCAAGAAAAATTATTTAAACAATAACTCATAAGGAATTAATATGGATGTTACAGAAGCAATTAATGCTAGGAGGAGTATAAGAAGTTTTAATACTAAAAGTATAGAATTTGAAAAAATAGCTTTGATTCTTGAAAACGCTGGTAAAGCTCCTAGTAGTGGTGATATAAAAGATTATAGATTCATATTAATTACTGATTATGAGGTTATAAAAGAAATAGCTAAGGCTTGTACTGAACAATATTGGATAGAAACAGCACCTGTTTTAATAGTTGTATGTGCTGATTTGGAACGAGCAGAGTCTTTTTATGGTCTTACTGGAAAAAATCTTTATGCTATACAAAATGCTGCTGCGGCAACTCAGAATGCTTTACTCACTGCTACTGAACAAGGAATTGGAAGTTGTTGGGTGGGTAGTTTTGATAGTGAAAAAATAAGTATGTTACTAAAAATACCTCCTCACGTAGCTATACAATCAATAATTGTGCTTGGGTATTATGATGAAGAGCCGGGACTTAGAAGCTCAGATATAGAACATTATGTTTATTTCAAAACTTTTGGTAATAAATTTGCTAATTTGAATTTAGTAACTAGGGAATATAGTAAAGAGGTTGAAAAATATTTAAAAAACCAAAAAAGAGGTTTTGATTACTTTTCTAACAAACTAAAAAATTATATTGATAATCTTCGAAAAAACAAATCTAAATAGCTAGAAAAATTATTTAAATAACTCATTGATTTGTTTTTTATATGTCTGTTAAGTTATTTCCTTATGATAAGCCAAGGCCTGTTCAGGATATATTAATCAGTGAAATTGATAATACTGTAAAAAATAATGGTCAATTAATTGTTCATGCACCCACGGGTCTTGGAAAAACAAGTGCTAGCTTGGCAGCTATGTTAAGTAACACTCTTGATTCTGGTAAATTAGTTGTTTTCTTAACTAGTATGCATACTCAGCACAAACTAGCGATTAGTACTATTAGAGATATTAAAGAGAAGCATAATGTTAAAATAATAGGTATTGATGTAATAGGTAAGAAACATCTTTGTTTACAACCAGGTGTTTCTAATCTCAGTGCTAGTGATTTTATTGATTATTGTAAAACTCTTCGTAATGAAGGCAAATGTAAATTTTATAAAAATCTTAAGAAAGGAGATGATTATTCTAAAAAAACTAAGGATGCTGTAAAAGAGTTTAAAAGAGCCAGTCCTGTTCAAACTGAAGAAGCTTTAAAAATATCTGGCAATCATGAAGTGTGTCCTTACGAAACTGGTTTAATAGTGGGTAAAGAATCGCATGTTATCGTGACTGACTATTATTATTTATTCAATCCTCGTATTAGAAAGACTTTTTTAGCAAGAATAGGTAAAGAATTAGAGGACTTGGTTTTAATCGTGGATGAAGCTCACAATCTTCCTAGCAGAATTAAAGATTTAAGCAGTCAAAACCTTTCAAACATAACTTTAAACCGGGCTATATCTGAAGCTGAAGAATTGAACCAAGACAAGCTTGGCGAAATATTAAGGGAGATAAATAAAATATTTGATTATTATAGCGAAAATATTGAGTATGAATCTTATATGCGGATGGAAGAATTTAAAGACAGGATTAGCATGTTATATCCTTATGATGATTTAATTGAACTACTTGATGAAAATGCAGAACATATTAGGGAACAGCAAAAAACTAGTTATTTGGGCACGGTTGCTAATTTTTTAGAAGCTTGGCAAGGTGAAGAAGAAGGTTTTGCAAGGATATTTACAAAAAAGCAAGGCACTAGAGGTATTATAAAAAATATGGGTTATAAATGTTTACATCCTGGTGTTATAACTGGTGAAGTATTTGCAAAAGCAAGTAGTAGTGTTGTAATGAGTGGAACATTAACCCCTACGAGTATGTATAAAGAAGTTCTTGGTTTATATCGTGCTGATGAGTTAACTCTTAAAAGTCCTTTTCCTGATGAAAATCGTTTGAATATAGTAGTTCCTAAAACCAGTACTAAATTTACTCATAGAAACGAAGCTCAATATATTGAAATAGCTAAGATAATAACTAATATCGTTAATATGGTTCCTGGAAACTCCGCAGTTTTTTTTCCTAGTTATAAACTCAGAGATAATGTGCAGTTACACATGAAAGGTTTGGAAAAAACTGTTTTGAAAGAAACACAAGGTTTGAACAAAACTGAGCGTGAAGAAATATTAGACAAGTTCAAACAGTATAAAGAAGTGGGTGCTGTATTATTAGGTGTTAGTAGTGGTAGTTTTGCGGAAGGGATTGATTTGCCTGGTGATTTGTTAAAAGCAGTGGTTGTTGTTGGTCTTCCTCTTCAAGTTCCTGATTTAGAAACTAAAGCTGTAATAAAATATTATGATTCTAAATTTGGTAAAGGTTGGGATTATGGTTATTTATTTCCTGCTTTTAATAAAACGTTGCAGAGTGCTGGTAGATGTATAAGAAGTGATACTGATAGGGGAGTTATTGTTTTTCTTGATGAAAGATATTCTTGGCCTAACTATGCTAAGTGTTTCCCTGAAGATTATAACTTGAGAACAACGCTTTTATATACCAGTTTAATAAAAAACTTTTTTGAAAAAAAACAAAAAGAATAATTCATTGGGAAGAACTTGATAAGTTCACTAAAGACAATTATTTAAAACAAAAAATTATAAATAAAAAAAGTGTAGAGCGAGGTAATAAAAAATGAATATTGTAATAACAGGACCGCAGGGTTGTGGAAAAGGAACACAAGCAGTTTTAATAAGCAAAGAAAAGAATGTAAAGCACGTCTCCATGGGTGATGTTCTTAGAAATATTGTTAAAAATAAAGAAGAAAATCATGAGTTAATAAGAGATTTTATGAAGAAAGGAGAATTAATACCTGATGAGATTAATAATCAAGCTGTTAAAAAAGTGCTTGATAAAAATCCTGAAGGTGTTATCCTAGATGGTTATCCTAGAAATATTACTCAAGCTAATTTCTTAATAAAAAATTCTGTTATTGATTTAGTATTGGTTCTTGATATAAGTGATGAAGAAGCTATTAAAAGAATAGGTAAAAGGAGGATATGCACTGCTAATAATAAGATTTACATCGCTGATCAAATTACTGAAGAAGATAAAAAAGAATGTGAAGAATTAGGTGGTGAAATCATCACTAGGGAAGATGATCAGCCAGTTAGTGTTAAGAAAAGACTTGATATTTATCATGAAAAAACCACGCCTGTTCTTGATTTTTTCAGAAAAGAAGGTGTTAATGTACAGATTATACCTGCTGAAGCTCCTATTGAAGAGGTTTTTGAAAGAATAAAAAAGGTATTATGATGTTATACGCTGATGTTCACACACACTTGGATTTTCCTGATTACAGTAATGATTTGAAAGAAGTTATCCAAAGAGCTTCTGAAAAAGGTGTTAAGAGAATAATTGCTAATGGTGTGAATCCTAGTAGTAATAAAAAAGTTTTGGAGTTAGCTAAAAATTATGATGTTGTAAAGCCTGCTCTTGGCTTTTACCCTACTGATTCTCTTGAGTATTCTGAGAAAGAAATTGATGAGGAATTTGAGAAGATAAGAAAAAATAAAGACTTAGTCGGTTTTGGCGAGGTGGGTTTGGACTATAAATATTTACCAGAAAGAAATTTTGAGGAAGCTAAGAAAAAACAAAAAATTTTATTTCAAAGATTTATAGAACTAAGTGAGAAAACTAGAAAGCCTCTTATTATTCATTCTCGTAAAGCAGAGCTTGATATTTTGGAAATGTTAGAATCTTCCTCTTTAAAAAATCCTGTTTTGCATTGTTTTATGGCTAAGAAAAAATTAGTTCAGAGGGCTAGTGATAACGGTTATTACTTGAGCGTATTACCTATAATAAATAAGCTTCAGCAAATAAGGGATTTGGTCAGTCTTGTTTCTTTGAAGCAATTATTAACAGAAACTGACAGTCCTTATATGTCTCCTTTTGGTGGCAGGAATGAACCTTCTAATGTTTTATTATGTGTTAAAGAAATAGCTAGTATAAAAAAATTAGAGGAAGAAGAAGTTGCTAATAATTTATATATGAATTATCGTAAAGTTTTCAACGATTAAAAAATTATTTAAACTTCGGAGTATAGATTTTTATTTATGGAAATTAAAATAGACACTCAAAAAGATTCAAAAGAAGAAATTAAGAAAGCAATAGATTTTTTGCAAAGAATAATCAATGATCAAAGCTCTTCAGAAACTAGTGAGGGTTCTGATATGTTTAATTTGTTTGATGATTCTGATAATTCTGGAAAAAATGATTATTATGATAATGAATCTGAAAAAAAGTTTGATGATGAACCTAAAAAGTCAAGTAGTGATATTCCTCGCGTAGAAATTTTTGATTAATTATTTAAAAGATTCTTCATTACCTCTGTAAGTTATGAAATATGAATTTTTAGATCACACCGCTGATGTTAAGTTTAGGGCTTATGGTAAAACTTTAGAGGAAGCTTTTGAGAATGCTGCTTTAGCTACTTTTCAAATAATGACTGATGTTTCTAAAGTAGAGAAGAAACACGAGTTAAATATAAAGATTAAAGGTAATACTTCGGAAACAATACTTTATAATTTTTTAGAAGAGCTTATTTTCTTAATGGATTCTGAAGCTTTTTTATTAGCTGAGGCAGAGGTAGAATTTGATTATGGTATTTTAAAAGCTAAATTAATTGGTGATTATCAAAAAGACTTCAAATATGACGTTCATACTTATGTAAAAGCCGTTACTTATAATGACTTATTGGTAAAAGAAAAAGAAGGTGGTTGGCTTATTCAAATAGTTCATGACATATAAAAAAAATAATATTTATAAACAATAAAGTCTTTTGAACAGTTCGTAGGAGGATTAAAGATTTATTTATGGCTAAGAAAAAAAATAAGGATAGTGAACCTGAAGCGTTATTTATACCTGCGGGTGTATTAACAGGTATGGGATTTGGCTTCTTATTTAATGAATTAGTTGCTGGTTTATTTATAGGACTTGGTATGGGGTTTCTAATATTCGCAATTGGTAGTTACTTAAGACATAAGAAATGATGCTTTAGTAGGTGTTTACGTACAGTCTTAGACTTCTAAGAATTCTTTTAGTTTTTTAACAGCTTTCATCCTATGGCTTATCGTTGCTTTTTCGGTCTTGGTCATCTCACCGAATGTTTTAATGCTATCTTTTGGTTGGAATATTGGGTCGAAGCCAAAGCCTTCTCCTCTTCTAGGGACTAAAGTGCCGTGTACTTCTCCTTTGAAAAAGTGTTTTTCTGCACCGTCAAAGTAGCCTATTATTGTAGTTGCTATAGCTGTTTTGTCTTCGTACTTGAAAAGTATGTTATTAATATCTTCTAAAGATAATGATTTGACGAACCACTTAACTAGAGCTCCTGGGAATCCGTTTAGAGATTTTATGGATAGGCTTGTATCTTCAACTATAAATGGTTTGTTTAGTTTTTTTATGCCTTCGTCAAGTTTTTGTTTTATAATTAGCTGAGCATCTAATTCTTGAAGTTCTGGCAAGTCAATATTTTTCATTTCTAAATCAGGGATGAATTGTTTCATCTCCAGGAACTTGTTTTTATTACCGGTTATGAAATACATATGATAATAGAAAAGTTAATTGTATAAAAAACTTTTTAGAGAAAAGTATTAAAAACTAAGTGTTTTTAACAAAAGATATGAAAAAGCTAAATAATTATTCTTACGTGGTGGAAAAAAAAGAAGGAATGCTTGTTCCTTTGAAAATCTTCGCTTCTGATAAATTAATGATGAAGATGAAAGAAGATAATTGTATACAACAAGGTATAAACGTTGCTTCCTTACCAGGTATACAAGGTTATAGTATTATGATGCCTGACGCGCATCAAGGTTATGGTTTTAGTATAGGCGGGGTGGCTGCTACTGATGAGAAAAAAGGTTGTTTAAGCCCTGGAGGGGTTGGTTTCGATATTAATTGCGGGGTTCGTTTATTGACGACTAATTTAACTGTTAAAGATGTGGAAGGTAAAGTGGAGAAGTTGTTGGATGTTTTGTTTAAGAATGTTCCTCCTGGTATGGGTGGTAAATCTATTTTCAAGTTGGGTCATGAAGAATTAGACAAGGTCTTGGTGGAAGGACCTCGTTATATGTTGGGTAAAGGTTATGGTGTTGAAGAAGACGTTCTTAACTGCGAGAGTAGTGGTATGATGGAAGATGCGGATCCTAGCAAGATTAGTGATAAGGCTAAGAAGAGGGGTAAGAATCAGCTGGGTACTTTGGGTAGTGGGAATCATTTTTTAGAGATACAGAGGGTTGGTAAGATTTTTGATAAAAAAACTGCTGAGGTATTTGGGATAAAAGATGTGGATCAAATAGTTGTTCTTATTCATACGGGGAGTAGGGGTTTGGGTCATCAGACTTGTAGTGATTATCTTAGGAAGATAGAGGATGAATTTCCTGATTTGATTGGTTCTTTGCCTGATAAGAATTTAGCTTATGCGCCTGCGGATAGTTCTTTGGCTAGGGATTATTATGGTGCTATGTGTGCTGCGGCGAATTATGCTTGGACTAATAGGCATTTGATTGGTCATCAGACTAGGAAGAGTTTTGAGGAAGTGTTTCCTGGTGTTGAGGTGAGGACGGTTTATGATGTTGCTCATAATATTGCTAAGTTGGAGGAGCATGTTATTGGTGGTGTGAAGAAAAGGGTTTGGGTTCATAGGAAAGGTGCGACTAGGGCTTTTGGTCCTGGTAATGATGAGCTTCCTGAGAAGTATGGCGTGACGGGTCAGCCTATTTTTATTCCTGGTAGTATGGGTACTAGTAGTTATGTTTTGGCTGGTACTGAAAAGGCTATGAGTGAGAGTTTTGGTAGTACTGCGCATGGTGCGGGTAGGTTGCTTAGTCGTAAGAAGGCTAATGAATCGTGGACTGGAGAGCAGATTACTAGGGAGTTGAGGAGTAATAAGATTATTGTTAAGGCTGCTTCTTCTAGGGGTGTTAGTGAGGAGGCTCCTTTGGCTTATAAGGATGTGGATGAGGTTGTTAAGGTGAGTCATGATGCTGGTATTGGTAAGTTAGTTGCTAATTTGAAGCCTTTGGGTGTTATTAAGGGTTAACTATTTTTCTTTGAGAATTAATAATATTTTTTTATACTAGTTTTATTAGTCTTATGGGGTATGTTTCTAGTTTGGTTTCTTTTATTGCGTAGTTTGTTATTTTTCTTATGTCGTCGTTTAGGTAGTCTAGGTTGGTTATGAAGTCTTCTCCTATTGCGTTTGCGCTTGTGCTTATTAGGGGGTATCCTAGTTCTTCTACGAAGTTGGTTATCCAGTGTTCTGGTTTTTTTATTTTTATTGTTTTTGAGCCGTTGTTTACTTTTTGGCTTACTGCTTTTTTGTTTTTTAGTTTGGTTTCTATTATTATGCAGTGTGTTTTCCCGTTGTATTTTGTTAGGCCTAGTTCTTCTTCTGCTCCTTTTTTTAGTTCGCAGTTGTTTTGTATCCAGTTATTGCTTGGTGGTATTATTGCTATGCTTTCTGTTCTTGCTTGTTTAGCTTCTCTTATTTTTTGTATTAGTTCGTCGTTGTTGGCGTCGCATCCTATGCTGTAGCCGTGGTCTGTGGGGAATATTAGTATTTTGTTTTTTAATTGGGGTATTATTTTTTTTTTCTCTGCGT
>SKFY01000006.1 GCA_007117755.1 Candidatus Woesearchaeota archaeon
TGTTTTTCTTTTTGAATGTGTGGATAATTAAAGTAGGTGCGGGATGGGCAGGATACACAAGCTTAGATGGTAATTGGGTTGTTTTAACAGCAGGATTATTAGCAGGAGCAAGTATTTTAGCATCAGCTTTAAACCAATAAATCTTTATTAAAATAAAAATTTTTTTAATTTTTTTTCTTAATTAATAATTCCCTTTATTAATTCTTTAGCAACTATGTCTGGTTTTCTCTCAAAGAAACTTTTCTCTAATTTCATTTCTCTTTAATTAGAAGTAGCGGGGAGAGGATTTGAACCTCCGACCTCCGGGTTATGAGCCCGGCAGACACTCCTGACTGTCCTACCCCGCTATGAACTAACTGAAAAATAGGCTCATTTATAAAACTTATCACTTTAGGAGAATTAATTTTATAAAAAAAAGAAGTACCCTGAATTATTAATTATGTTACCAAAATTCAACAGTAAAGCATTCCTCGCACCCATGAGCGGTATTAGTGATCCTGCTTTTAGATTATTGTGTAAAGAGCAAGGCGCGGGTTTAGTAGTTACTGAATTAACCAGTGTTGATGCCATTATCCAGAAAGAAAAAGAGTTAAAGAAAGATAATAAAATAATAACTGAGTTCGTCGAGTTTTCTGAAGAGGAAAGACCTGTTAGTGTTCAGTTATTTGGTAATAATATTGATAAAATTGTTAAAGCTGCTAAGATAGTAGAGCCTTATTTTGATATTATAGATTTTAACATGGGTTGCCCCGCCCCTCACATTACTAGGCAAATGGCTGGCGCGGCGTTATTACAGAAGAAAGAATTTAATGAAGAATTATTCACTAGATTAGTAAATGCTGTTGATAAGCCAGTCACTCTCAAATTAAGAACAGGTCCTAGCGAGGGCAATTGTTATGTTTTTAGAGAAGTTGCTAAAGTGGCTGAGAACGCAGGTGTTCAGATGATTGCTTTGCATGCCAGGTCTGTTAAACAAGGTTATTCTGGCGAGGCTGATTGGGATAAGATTAAAGAGTTAAAAGAGCTTGTTAGCATTCCCATAGTGGGTAACGGTGATATTACTAGTCCTGAAAAAGCTAAAGAGATGATGGATTATACAGGTTGCGATTATGTTATGATAGGTCGTGGAGCAAGAGGTAATCCTAGTATTTTTGATCAGGTTAATGATTATTTAAGAAAAGGTAGTTATGAGAATGATTTGAAAAAAAGAAAGAGTTTTGCAAATAAGTATCTGAGTTACACTGATAATTATAATATTAAGTTTTCTAATATTAGGATGCAAGTAATGCAATTCACAAAAGGTTTACGTAATGGTTCTGAATTAAGATTGAAGATAGGACAGGCTAAAACTATTGATGAACTTAAAGAATTAATTAATGAAGAGTTTTAAACATCTTTTTTTTATTTCTTATAATCAATTATTATTTTGTTACACATATCCCTAACGTCTCTCTCAAATTCATAATCATAATTATTCGTTTCTATGACAAAAGAAAAATCAATAACGTCTTTACCAACTTTGATTATGTTAAGATTAGAACTTATATTTTTTTTCATGAATTCATTACTGATTTTTTTCTTTAATTCAGATTCTAATAAAGTAATTTTTTTAGAGCTAATCAAAGGAGTAGTGAAATCAATCATTATCTTTTTACTTTTATTCTTAGAATAATTAGTGATTTCCTTGGTTAAAACCTGGCTGTTAGCTATATAAACAATTTCTCCAGTTTCAGTATGAAGTTCTATATTCATAAAAGAAATGTCTTTAATCCTTCCTTTGTAATCACCAATTTTAACATATTCATTTAAACGTATATTCTTAGAGAACATTATTATTATACTGTTTAAAAAATTAGCAATATAATCCCTAAATATAAGAACAAGAGCTACAGCTACTAAACTAATACTTGTAAGGATGTTCATAATATTTATACCAATGATTTGTAGAAGTATTAATAAAAATATTAAGTGATTTAAAAACCAACTAAGTCTTTTAATACCGACTATGTAATTATCATAATGAGTGACGGGGTAACTGTGTTTTTTAAGATAAAGCTTTACCAATACACTTTTAATATAGTTGAATAATATGTTTAAAAACAAATAAACAAACAAAATCGTGAGCATAGTGTTAAGTAAGGAGATGTCAAATTCTCTAAATAAAGGATCTAAAACGATTAATAGAGCAAGTAAGACAATTTTTATATATATATTGTATAGCCGTGTCTAGTAAAAGGAATTGCGATTTTCCACCAGGATAATTCATCAGAGCTCATAAAAAATTAATAATACTGAAAAGTTTTTAATACTTTAGGTTTTTATTCATTAGTAAAAAAAAATATGTGTTTATGGAAAAAATACGATACGTAGGCGGAGTTGAAGAGGCAGGCAGAGGACCAGTAGTCGGGCCTATGGTAATGGCCATAGTAGTACTTGAAAAACAAAAAATTCCTTATCTTGAAAAAATAGGTGTCAAAGATTCAAAATTATTAAGTCCTAAACAAAGAAAAAATTTGTTTCAAGAAATAACCAAGTATTGTACTTATGAATATTTAATAGTGTTTCCTGAGGAGATTGATAATGCTTTAGAGTCTGCTAGTATGAATCTTAATTTGCTCGAAGCAAAAATAACAAGTGATTTGATAAAAAAAGTGGATGTGGACTACGTAATAATGGATAGTCCTTCATCTGTACCTCATAAACACACAGAAGTTGTTAGGAATTATCTTAAAAATGAAGAAATCCAATTATTTTCTGAGCATAAGGCAGATGAGAATTATGTTATAGTAGGCGCTGCTAGTATAATAGCTAAAGTTATTAGAGATGAGGAAATTGAAAAAATAAAGAAAAAAATAAACTATGATTTCGGCAGCGGATACCCATCTGATCCCAAAACTAAAGATTTTATAAAAAAATACTGGGATGTACAACCAAGCTTATTCAGACAAACATGGAAAACTTACAAAAAAATAAAAAATGAGTCTACACAAAGAGAATTAAACTTTAATTAATCTATCACCAATACCACAATAAAAGTAACAAGATACTCTATCTTTATTCAATATTTTTCTTATCTTATATAATTGCTTTTTAGCCTTAGTAATTCTATAACTACACTTAACTTCGTAAATATCTATAGATTTGCCCTTCCTAGCTAAAATATCAATTTCAGCAACCATACGCCTACTATTAGAAATTTTTAGATGAGTAGAAATATGATCATAATCATCCCTTATTTGACTTACCAGGTTTTCAACGTAATTATTATGCTTATGCATTCTTTACGTAATAACTCTTGGTTTTAATACTATAAAAAACTTACTAAAAAAAAAATATGTATTGTAGAAGTTCTAAGAATAATTTAAAAAGACGCCCAGGGTGCTTGTGATTTTCAGGAACTGTAACTAAGACCATCGTCGAGAAAAAGTATTTTAGAGTACTTTGTAGCTAAACCTTAGGTTTAAGACTTCTACAAGGGTGTTTATCTTAGATGTCACTCGGGAAAGTAATAAGTAAAACAAAACCCACCAAAGCCGTAAATTCACAACTACTCAAAACACAAAAAGACGAAGTAAA
>SKFY01000091.1 GCA_007117755.1 Candidatus Woesearchaeota archaeon
ATTTTTTGTTTTGCCATTTTTTTAATCTTGAAAATAAAAAATTAATCATTTATTAAATAAGTTTTTATAATGTAAATCATTTAGCAAATCCTTTTTTTCATCAGAGGAAAACTTATTACTGTTATTTATTGCATTTGAAAGTCCTTTTGATAATTTTCCGTAATCTAAATTATAATGTGGTTCACTGTTATTATGTCCGCTAAAATCAAATCTTTCTTGTATTTTAATATCTTGATCTTCATACAACGGTTTTCTGATGTTTCCCATACTGCCTCTTTGGAATCCACTTCCTTTAGAGCCAATAGGATTGAATTGCTGATTTCTTTGATCACTTAAACTCGAGTTATTATTGTTGTTAGTGTTTAATGGTGTGTTAAGTGGTTTTGGCGGGTCAAAACTATATAAATGTGTCGTTCCATTTACGTATGTATCTATTGTTTGATACATCTTGTCTTGTGTAATGTCAGGCGTTGTGCCTTCTAATATTTGTTCTAATGCTTGACTTGCCATTTTTTATCAAACCCCCATTGAATTTATTATTTTTCAGGATAAAAAATAGAGGTTTTTGTTTTTAATATGTCTTTACATAGAAAATTCGGATTGTATTCGAGAAATAATGGGTTAAACCAGAAATTTTTCGGGGGCTCCTCTTATTTTTTTTATATTAATAAGCCTCTGGCGAGATTTGAACTCGCGATCTTCTGCTTACGAGGCAGACGCATTACCGGCTATGCTACAGAGGCAAGTAGATAAGAATAATACTTTTTATTTATAATTCTTTTATTTTGTCCGTCTGGGTTTTTTGGCATTCGTTACAGACTGCTTTGCCTTTTACGTAAGTTCCTTTTATTTTTTCTAAGAATGTTTCTTCTATTTTTTTTTTACAAATTGTGCATTTCATAGTAAGGCGTATAGGGTTGTTATTAATAAGGTTATTGTTACTAAGGCGTATATTTTTTTGTTCCACGTTATTACTTTGTAGCCGTCTAGGGGTTTTATGGGTAGCATGTTGAATAGTCCTAGTATGGCGTTTACTAAGAATCCTATGCTGCCGGCAGTTCCTAGTATTCCTGGTGCTAGGCTTAGTGGTAGGAATAGTAGTGCTAAGGCGAGGTTTGTTAGTGGTCCTGCTACGCTTATTATGCCGTTTTCTCTGTATGTTATGAATCCTTTTATTTGTACTGCTCCTGGCGCGGCGAATATGAATCCTAGGAATGCGCTGGCTATGGCTATTAGTAGCATTGTGTTGTGTGCTCTGAATTCGGCTTCGCAGCCGTATCTTTGAGCTGTTATTTTGTGTGCTAGTTCGTGTAGTAGGAATCCTAGTCCTACTGTTAGTAGGCTTATTATGAATGTGTTTAGTATGCCTATGGGTGTGTTGTGTAGTAGTATTGTGAAGGCTATGCTTATGGCTAGCCAGGCTTTTATTAGTTCTCTTATTTCTATTTTTGATGTTTGTATCATTATATCTCTTTGTTTTTTTTTCTTGGTGGGTTTTTGTTAGTTAAAAATCTAACTGAATTTTATTTGTTACTAGTTAGTTGTAAATAATCACAACATTTAAATATCGTTCTTTATTACTACTCTTTGATGAAAAAAATATTGTTGGGTTATTTTTTAGGAATAATGACAGTAACACTCATATCATTAGTTCTACCACTATCAAACGCCATAATAGAACAACCAAATTTAGAAATACCAGAAAGCGGAGAAAGAGTGAGAGCAAGCCCATCAAACTATATATTACAAGACCAAGTAAGAGTTTTTAACACACACGTCACACTAGACATAGAAAACGTGAAATGGGCAAAATTTAAAGATACAGGCAGCATGTTACCTATTATTAATAAAGATTCTTTCGCTTTACAAATAGAACCTCAATGCCCGAGAGATATAAACGTAGGAGATATAGTATCTTATAAAAGAAATGAAGATATAATAATACATAGAGTGGTTCACGCCGGAGAAGACCACGAAGGACCATACTTCGTCCTAAGAGGGGATAATAACCCTGTTAATGACCCAGGAAAAGTAAGATGCGAACAAATAGACAGGAAAGTCATAGGAATTCTATACTAAAATTTTAAAAACAAACACTTATTCTAACTCAAAAAGCATAATGGATGAATTAGATTATTATAGAAAAGCAGGAAAATTAGCAAAAGAAGCACTACACCACGGACTGAAGATGATTAAAGAAGGTGCTAAGATAGTAGACATATTAGAAGAAGTAGAAAAGTACATAAAAGATAACGGCGGAGAACCAGCTTTTCCAGCCCAAATATCTATTAACAGCATCGCAGCACACCAATGTAGCGTTGATGAGAATGAGTTGATTGGAAAGGATTTGGTGAAGCTAGACGTGGGTGTACACATAAATGGTTACATAGGAGATAATGCAAGAACTATAAGCTTGAATAATAGAGAAGACTTAGTAGAGGCTTCAGACGCGGCGTTAGAGGCTGCTATTAAATTAGCTAAGCCAGGAACAAGAATAGGAGATATAGGCAAAGCCATACAAAAAGAAATAGAAAAGAAAGGTTTCAAACCAGTCAGGAATTTATCAGGCCACGGATTAGCAAGATTTAAAGTACATACAAGGCCTTCCATACCTAATATAGACACTAAAGACTCTACTGTTTTAGAGGAAGGCATGGTTATTGCAATAGAGCCTTTCGCTAGTGAAGGAAGCGGTATAGTCCAGGAATCAGGAAAAGCAACTGTTTATAGCTTAATTAATAAAAAACCTGTTAGGAGTATAATCACGAGGAAAATATTAAGTGACCTAAACGATCTGCCTTTTACGACGAGGTGGCTAATTAAAAAATACGGGGAAGGAAGAGTTAATTTCGCGATAAGAGAGCTAGAACAAAAAGATTTAATAATAGGACACCCTCCCTTAAAAGATTCAATGAATGGCTTAGTTAGCCAGTCAGAACACACAGTTATAGTGGGTGAGGAACCAGAAATTACTACAAAATGAAAAGTACAATAGTGAGTATACAACCAGAAGTGAAGAATTATATTTATATAGTCGCAGGCTTAGTTTTAATAGTAGCAGGTTTGCTTTTGATACATGACTTCATTTTGACTTTTTTCAGACTATTTATTGGTCTAATAATGATAGTCGTAGGTATTTTCTTGTTTAACTACGAAAAGAACAAATACGGCTTCAGATTCTTCAGATTTTAAAAGAAAAAACGAAATATTTATAAATTAAATTATATACTAGGTGTAAAACATGGCTATTGAAATAATGACTTTATCGTCGGCGTTACTGCTGCCGATTATATACAAATTCGCTGTAAGAAAGCTATTGAAAAGTTCTTTTTTAAATTAGTTTTACAAAAACTTTTTTCTAGAAACCCCTAATAATCTTTAACAATTCTTTACCATACTTATAGGCTTTAGAGTAGTCCAAACCATTAATACTGGATAATTCATACTCATCTAAAGGCTGTTTATGACTTAATTCAAAAATAACATCGTCTTTAAGAACAAAATCTTTATCTATTTTTAACTCAACAGCTTTTTTATTCCTCCACCTAATAAGATTATCATATAAACTCCTACTCTTTTTTTTATCACCACTAGTACTTATACTAGCAATTGCCTGTTCATCCAAGAACCAAGTTGGGCTACCAGTATAAGTTATGTATAACGATTTCTTTGCACGAGTAATACCTACATAAAAAAGTCTTCTTTCTTCATCCACATGATCATAATCCTCAGTCACGATATCAATTACTGGTTTATCACTGTATTTACAAGGATAATTATTAGAATGACAACCCACTAAAAAAACCATGTCAGCCTCTAAACCTTTGGAGCTGTGAGCAGTGCCGATAAATACTTTACCTTTTTCAATAACAGCTTTGTCTTCACTTCCTTTAGTAAATGACAAACCTCTTTTTTGAAGGTATTCACTAATTTCATCTAGTTGCTTGTTAGTCCTCGCAAGTATGAATATCTCATGTTTTTTATAAGAAGAGTTTAATATTCTCTGAACCACGAATTCATACTCAACAATTTCGGTTTTGAAATTTAATAATTTAACATCTTTTTCGTAATCAGCCATGCTTTCAATACTAGGAAGACCCATGTTACTTATGACTTTGTTAGATAAGTTAACTATGGCTTTACTAGACCTATAATTCTTGTCCAAACTAATAACGAAGCCATCATATTTATCTTCAAATCTTAAAACATGCTCGATATTAGAACCTCTCCAACCATAAATACTCTGCCTAGGATCACCCACGACGAATAAATTATTTTTTTGTATTAAGTCTAATATATCAACTTGTAAATCATTCACGTCTTGATATTCATCCACTAGTACGTGTTCATAGAATGATTTGTTAGAACTAAGGTATTTTTTTAAGTCTAATAATTGATCGTTGTAATCCCTATAATTATATTCTTCTTTTAATTTTTTAACAGTAGAAGCAACAGTGTGAAGTAATTTGGCTTCTTCATAGTACTTGTTAGTGTTTAGATAAAATTCGTCAATTTCTTTTTCTCTACGAGCATAATAATCAAGTGCTATAAAACAATCATTAACGAATTCTAAGTATAACTCGTTTTTATTTTTCTTCCTTTTTCTCTTAGGAAAATAATTAATTATTTTATCTTTATTAATTTGTTTTTTCTCTAAGGCTTTACCCACAAGGAATATTTTGTCTTTAAAATCAATAAGTTTACCAGTGACGCCGTTATTAGTTATTATTTTTTCAGCAAAACTGTTGAATGTTTCTACTTCAGCAAATATGTTGTTAGATTCTAATCTTTTTTTCATTTCATCACGAGCTTTCCTAGTGAATGTTATACAAAGAATTTTTTTAGGATTAACAGATTTAAACCTGACATAATACTCCACTCTTTTAATTAAAACATTGGTTTTACCAGTACCAGGACCGGCTAAGCAAAGAATGTTTTTAAAATCATGAGTTACCGCTTTTTTTTGAGAATCATTAAGGCCTTTTAAGAAAAATTTGAATTCGTTAAATATCTTTTTGTCTTGATCAGTAAAAAAGTTTTTTCTGCTATTGTATTTAATAGCTAATTTTTTTTTGTGCAGAGTAGGATTTTTTAATTCATCACGACCTTTTTTAGTAATTGCTAAGACTTTATAATAACTTATCTGCTCATAATCCACGAGTTGATTTCTTAATAAGTCATCAAGTAAAATCTCTAATTCTTGATCATTATAACTAAGACTTCCAAAGGATTCTAGTATGTCTAAATGATTTTTTTTTATACTATTATTGGATATGTTACCTTTTAAAAAATCAAATAATAGTTTTTTACCAACACCAAAAGGAATGTCTTGTAAGGATTGTAAAACCATTAAGTAATCTTTATTATCCATTATAACAAACAATAATAGACAAGTTTTTAATAAAGCTTTGCACTACCTTTTATTTGTGAAATTCGAAAAATTAAAGAATGAAGTTGTAAAAAAATCTGATTTGGTACTTCTAGTTCTGGATGCGAGGTACCCAGACAGGACTTATAACGAGGATTTAGTACGTAGTATTGACAAACCCTTAATATATGTTTTAAACAAATCAGATTTAATAAATAAAGAGGAGAGAGGACTTATAAATAAGTATAATCCAAAAATTTTTTTATCAGCTAAAGACAGATTAGGAACACAGAAATTAAGAGATAAAATATTGATAGAAGCTAAAAGAAATAATTTAGAAACGCCTTTATTAGTAGGAGTGATAGGATACCCAAACGTGGGCAAGAGCAGTGTTATCAATGCTTTGAAAGGTAAGAAGTCCGCCCCGACAAGCTCAACCAGTAGTTATACTAAAGCCATACAAATAGTTAAAGCCACTAATAAGATAAAATTAATAGATACACCAGGTATTTTAAGAAAAGAAGATGATGACTTAGTAATAACAGGGAAAATGGATTACGCCAAAGCCAAAGACCCTGATATACACGCAACAAAACTCATAAAAGAAGAAAAAGACGTAATAATTAAATACTATGACTTAAAAAAGGAATTACCCGAAGAAATGCTAGAAGAACTCGCATTTAATAAAAAGATGCTCAATAAAGGCGGAGAAGCCGATATTGACAGGGTTTCAAGATATTTGCTTAAAGAATGGCAAACAGGAAAAATAAGGAGGAATACAAAAAAATGAGTTACAAACCACCACAGAAAATAATAGATAATTACGCTAAGGATTTTATTAGATTCGCATTAAGAGACGGAAAAGGTATAAAGAAAGGAGACGTGGTAAGCCTTAATGTTCCTGAGAACGCCAAACCCATGCTTTTAAGTCTTAGAAGAGAAGTTCTTAAAGCAGGAGGACACCCAATTGTTAAGTACAGACCAGATGAGATTACAAAAGAATTTTTTGATTACGCTAATAAAAAACAACTAACTTTCTTCCCAGAGAAGATGATAAAAGGATACGTTGATGAAATAGACCACTTAGTGAGTATAATCGCAGACACTAATAAGAAAGAATTAGAGAAAGTAGATCCTAAAAAGATAATGCTAGCAAGCGATTCTAAAAAACAATTCAGTGACTGGCTAAACGAAAAAGAAAACAAAGGAAAATTCACATGGACACTAGGCTTATACGCTACTGAAGCCATGGCTAAAGAAGCAGGATTATCCCTGAAACAATACTGGGAACAAATCATAAAAGCCTGCCACTTAGACGCTAAAGATCCAGTTAAGGAATGGAAAAAAGCAGATAAAGAGATCAAAAGACTTGTTAAGAAACTAGATAGTTTAAAGATTGAAAAAGTAAGAGTTGAAAGCCAAGGCACCGATTTAACTATAGGACTGGGTCCTAATAGGAAATGGATGGGAGGAAGAGGTAGGAACATCCCAAGTTTTGAAGTCTTCATAAGCCCCAATATGTACTTGACAGAGGGTAAGATAGAGTTCGACCAACCACTTTACAGATACGGCAACTTAATTAAAGGTATTAAGTTAGAATTTAAGAAAGGAAAAGTCGTAAAGGCTAGTGCTAAGAGAGGAGAAAAGACTTTGAAAGAAATGATCAAGGTTAAAGGCGCGAATATGGTAGGAGAATTCAGCCTCACCGATAAAAAACTTAGTAGGATAGATCGTTTCATGGGAGAAACTTTATTTGATGAGAACTTCGGCGGTGACTACGGTAATACACATATAGCCCTTGGTAAGAGTTATCAAGATAGCTATCCAGGGGATCCTACTAAGGTTTCTAAGAAGGAATGGGAAAAACTAGGCTATAATGATTCCAGCGTACACACAGATATTGTAAGCACAAAGAATCGTAAAGTAACCGCGTGGACCAAGAAAGGAAAAATAGTCATTTACGAAGACGGCGAATTCAAAATCTAAAAAAAGTTATTTTAGAGATAATTCGTCAAAAGACTGAGCAAGATCATAAACCTCCCTAAAAACAGGCTTAACAACCTTGCCATAACCAACAGGATTAAATTCTTTTAAGAAGAAAACACGGCTTTTGTCAAAAAAATCTTTACCCCTCCACACATGAACATCTTGATCCACAAATACTTCTTTTTTTTGCCTAAAAAAATCAAGAACCAAATCCCTAATACTCTTAGACTCTTCAAAATCCACGCCTACCTTATAACTCTTTAAAGAATTAGAAAACCCGACCGTGTTCGAAACAAAAGAATTATACGAAGACTCCTCACCAGAATTAATAAACCTAACACTACACAAAAGGTCTTGATTATTAAACAATAACAAATCCTCTAAATACGCCAAATTCTTTATATAATCCTTATTGAAATCCATCAACTCCTCCCTCGTAACAACCCCTCTTTTTTTTGTTATTGTGTGTTTGGGTAAAGGAGGGGTTTTTTTAATTGAGAATAAAAATCTTTCCATTATAACCAATTAATTTATTTCTCAAGAGAATACGAATTCAAAGCCTTCATAGTCTTAAAAACAGCATAATAAGGAGCAAACTTCATAGGGTTTTCACCAATTTCCGGATGATACTTATGAATAGCTCTTAGATGACTCTCAGGATTTCTTTCTTTCGCACCATACATTATAAAAGAAGTATCTAGAATAACACTCATAAGATCGTCTCTTAAAAAACTCATTTTTTCATTATTCAATAAATGAATATTAACATCATCCCTCAAAATCATATTAGCAAGAGAATGATACTTATGAGAACCTATAATACCAATAACCGGTTTTTCCAAACCCAAAGGCTTAACCTTATTAAAATGAGTAAAAACCACATCAGTCCAAGTATCCCCACTATGAACCTGACTCTCAACATTAGGAACACCCCTACTCACAAGATGCCTAGCTAAAAGAAAACTTTCAGGAACAATACCCTCCCTACCTGGTTTTAAATAAGAAACACCACCAGTAGTCACGACTTTAGAAGGCTTAAAACGCTCATAAAAATCAATGGCGAGATCAAGTCTTTGTTTGAAAAAATCTTCAGCTTTAAAAGGATCCAAATCACTAGACATCTGAACTATTAACACATCAATATTATCCACCATTGCGTAGTAGAAAAACATTCTTGTATAAAAACATTACCCAACACTTATGATAAAACTAATAATTTTTATAGAATTACCCATTACTCATTTTTCATGAAAATCTTATTCGTTTGCAATCAAGGAATGTACAGAAGCAGAACCGCCGAGGATTTATTTAAAAAAGAATATGAAACACAATCAGCCGGCATATATTCCCATAGAAATCCTTTAAATGATGAAAAATTAGACTGGGCTGATTTGGTTGTTGTGATGGAGCCACATCAGAGGAAGTTCATAGGAGAAAACTTTCCAAAAGAATACCTAAAAAAAAGAATAATTTGTTTAGAGATACATGACGTGTATAATTATAAAGATGAAAAACTGGTTAAGATACTAAAAGAAAAAATAACAAAAGGCTTAGGGGAGAAAGAATAATTTTAATATCTCTTTTTCTTATCAGCTATCGCTAAAGAGTTTATTCTCTCGTTTAAGTAATCTGTTGTTGTTTCTTCATCATAAGCCCAGTCTTCAGCAAATAGCTTAGCTTGGTCTAATACTAAATCAGTGGCCATTTTTTGCTTGTCAGGAGGATAACCATATTTTCTTAGTAAGCGTTTTATCATAACTTTTAATTTAGACTGAACAGCACTACGCATAGTCCAATCAATAGAAGTGTTATTCCTTACTAAGTCGGTGAGTTCTCTTGCTATTTTTTTTAACACTTCATCGCCTAATGCTTCAATTGCAGATTCGTTATTTGCTAAAGCGTCATAGAAAGCTTCTTCTTCCGGTGTTAATCCTAGTTCTTTTCCTTTTTCTTTTTCATCCCTTACTTTTCTAGCAATGGTTATTAATGCTTGTATGACTTGAGCAGAATCAATACTCCTGTTCTGGTATTTTCTAATGGCTTCTTCTAGCATCTCAGAGAATTTCTTGTTTTTTAACTTATTTTGTTTAAACCTGACCCTTATTTGCTCTGCTAACAATTTCTTTAATGCTTCGAATGCAAGGTTTTTGTGTTTCATTCCCTTAACATCTTCTAAGAACTTATCGGATAATATGGATATCTCTGGTTTTTCCATACCTGCTGTTTCAAATATATCTATAACACCATCTGTATGTATAGCTTTTGATATTATTTGGTTTATTGCTGTGCTGGGATCTTGTTTTTTACTTTTCTTGTTTTGAATTTCGGTGTTTTTTATTATTGAAGCTTTTATGGCTTGGAAAAATCCTACTTCATCTCTTAGCTTTTCAGATTCTTTACTTGGTGTGGATAAGGAATAAGCTTTGGTTAAAGCAGTTACTTCTCTTTAACTGCACATCAATACCTGAATAAGAGTTTAAAACTTGGTTTCTTAAACTTACAAAAGAATTGTAAGCATAGATTAAGTAAGCTAAAAGTATTCCAAGAATTATGTATAAAGCTAACATAGAATTCATTAGTTTTTAGAAGAGTATATAAATATTATTAAAAGGTCGGTTTGTAATTAACTAGTATAGGCAGGTCTTTTTCTTTTTTGTAAGCTAAAAGAACATCACTTATATGTGTTCTTTGAGTTAAAGGCTCTTCAATGAACTGAGTGTTTACTTGTATTTTATTAACTAAATCACTTAGTGTTGCAGTGTTTTCTTGGTCTGGATTGTAAAAACAACTTTTAAGTCTGATATAAGCTGTTTCGTTTAGAAAATCTGCTAATGGGCCTTTTGCACCTGTGAAATTTATTTCGTCTATGTTTAAAACTAGGTGTGAAACTGAGTTTGGATAATACGCGTTTGGAACAACATAAGGCAGAAATCTAAATATGCCTGACGCGTTTTTAAAGGTTTGATAATTGTTAATCATAAAAAAAGGAGCCTGAAATTAAATATAAATTTTTGGCTTAGTTTTAAGACTTATTTGGAGTATTTGAAATTATATTATCATCTTCTTGCTTCATATTCTGTAAGTTTTTAGGTTAACACATTGAGTATAAACAAAAATAATAAACCTATTAAGAAAGATAATAGCACAACTAGAAAAACAATTAAAATTTTATTTCTTTTTGTATTAACTAATTGGTCAAGTTCAATGTACAATAGTTTAATAGACTTGACTAAAAAATTACCAGTAAAAAAAATGAATAAGAAAATAATAGCAAGAATAGAAATTGCATCTAACCAGAAATCATGATAAAAATTGTACCACCAACTACGGTAAAAGAAAAATAATGAAAAACTAGCTAAAAAACTGACAACAGAAACAATTACTAAGCTCAATAACAATCTATTATGTAGCTTTGTATCATTTAGAGCTTTAGAGTTAATATAACTGGCAATAACTAAAAAGATGAGAACTATAAACAAAAACACAAATCCAATAAAGTCCATTATACCATAAAAAGTTTCAAGTACACCAAAACCAGGATCATATGAAAAAAACCTATACAATATAACAAAGAAAAAACTAAAAAATAATAATAAGCTCAAAATACTAGACGCAAGTTTAAATCTATTGGAAAACTCCATACACTCTTATTTACGATAATTGTATATAAATATTGTTAAACGATATTATTATTTAAGGGTCGGTTCGCACTGGACAATTGTATGAATTAAGTATATAAAATAATGATGAGTATTTAAACTTATGAAAATATATGTAGATACTAACGTTTTTATTGATTTCGTTAAAGAAGACAGTTCTAATATAAAGAGTGTTTTGACCTACGAATTTTTTAGAAAGGGATGGAACTGCGAATTCGAGTTAATAGTCTCTGATTGGACTAGAACTGAGATAACAAGGCATGTTAATGAACAAGAGTTGAGGCTTTTGTTAGGTCAGTTTAAGTCAAGAAATAAACTTCATTTTATAACGCATACAAAGGAAGAAACTGATAGGGCTAAAGGTAATTCAGAGCATTGGCAAGATGAACTGCATTTAATGCTGGCGAAGAAATCAGGAGCGGATATGATTGTTACGAGAGACAGGGATTTTATTTCTTATGCTGGACAAACTTTTGATATAAGGGTTCCTGAGAATATTTTTGGTCACCGTAGCTAGTAACTAAGCTGTCTAATATTTTACTTGCTTCAGATTTTACTTCTTCGATTTTTTCTTTGAAATAAATATCTATATTGTAATCATAAAATTGTTGTATATCGTTTTTTAAGTTAACTATTGCAATGTATTTCCAAATAAGATTAAATAGCTCTTTTGTTTTATGATTCCAACCAATAAGCATGACTGCTCTTGCATAATCTGTAACAAGATCTTTAGTCTGTTCAGGAGCGAGCATTATCAAATCCATCATGTAAATATTAATGTTTTCCACTTTGGATTGTTCCAATAAAGACTTTCTTAAAAGATACAATTTGTTGTTTTCTTGTTTATAAATCTCACTTTCTAAATCAAAATTGTCAATACTAGAATACTCCCTAGTTATTTCCCTTATTATTTTTTTATGACTACTACTTACTTCTTGATTATAGTTAATGTTTTCTTGGTAAGGCTTTATAGTTATAGGCCCGAATTGATACCAACCTATGGGTAAATCATATTTTAACTTTTTATTAGACTGAAACAAGATTTTCTGAGCCTGAGTCTTCGTTACTTTAGCAGTTTCACTAATCGTCTGATAGATTTTAAATATTTTATTTTCTTGATCC
The DNA here is from genome assembly GCA_007117755.1 of Candidatus Woesearchaeota archaeon. GTDB lineage: Archaea > Nanobdellota > Nanobdellia > Woesearchaeales > 21-14-0-10-32-9 > SKIS01. Next base: position 12,136 of record SKFY01000091.1, read on the forward strand.
TTGGTTAGAGGTAAATCGAAATAGTTACTATGATCCTTTAAATAAAATAACTTCTTTTTGTCTTTAGTAGATACGACTACACCAAAATTTTCTAAGTAACTTAAGTATTTATTAGCAGTTATCCAATTAATTTTTAACTCGTCAGAAACTTGCCTAACAGTTCTAGGACCATTTCTCAGAATATTGGTTATTTTACCTTCTATTTCATTAACAAAACCCATTCTTAAAAACCCTCATATGCCTCTTACAAATACAAAATAAGTATTATATGTATATAAATCTTTCTAATAAGATAACATTCATAAAACAAAAAAACAAAACGCATCACAAACGTGAAATAAAAATGTTTCTTACACAAAGGCATAATAAATGATTAAATTAATTAAAACCAGGCAACTCAGATATAAAATAAGTTTGTTTTTAAGACGAATAATTTTTCCGTCTTCACTTGATTTAACATCAAATCTAATACTAAAAAGCAAAAACAAACCAACAATTATTGAAACATTAAAAATTAAAATAGAAGTAACTGCAAGACTAAGGGGCTCTATACTTTCAAAATATCTGATATTAAAACCAGGTATTAATAATAAAACCGCGAAAAATAAGCCACTCAATAACTTATCCCTATTTTCTGAATTATTCCATGAAGAATAAGAACCATAATAATTTTTTTGGCTAAAAGGAAAGAAAGGCCTTAAGCCATATCTTGGATTGTTATTGCCTGAGTATGAATCCTGAAAGAAATGTATTAGATTACCTAAAAAGAAACCTAAAGC